>JAFQLN010000092.1 GCA_017414585.1 Clostridia bacterium
AGACTTCTGATAAAGTTCCTCTTTTTGGTTCTTTGGAATTTCGTAAGAAATTCACTCCTCGCTAAAGCTCCTTTACTGCGTAAAGGAGAAAAAGAACGAATAAACAGTCTGGATACAAATCAAGGCTGTCGCATTTCGGGAATTTTCCCTAAGTGCGACAGCCCCATATATTTTTCCGGGGACTGCTTGTTTATGAAAAACGTAAAAAAATGAAAGGAATCACGCGATGAATAATATCGGTACGATTGGTTTTACTTCCAGTGACAGCGCACTGAATGAAGGCTTTGCATGGGCTAAGGAACAGGCACTCGCATATGTCCATCATGGTGAGGATCTTGTCGGATTGTGGTATGAAGCTGCACTGCCGGGGCGTGATGCATTCTGTATTCGCGATGTATGTCATCAGGCGAATGGCGCACATGCGCTCGGGCTGGAACATCATACGAAAAATATGCTTCTCCGGTTTGTGCAGTCCATAGCTGCAAGCCGCGATTACTGCTGTTTCTGGGAGATTGATAAAAATTACCGTCCTGCACCTGTGGACTATAAATCGGATAAGGATTTCTGGTATAATCTGCCTGCCAGCTTTGACCTGTTGGCGGGATGCCTGCGTATGTATAAGCTGACCGGTGACCCGGACTATATTGAAAGCGATGATTTTCTCCGTTTCTATCGCTTGACTATGAACAATTATATTCAAACATGGGATACAAACGGCGACGGTATTCCCGAAGGCTCCGGTACTATACGAGGCATTTCCTCTTATACTGAAAATGAAGGCTTTCAATATATACAGATGCTCGACCTTCTCGCATCCGAAGCAGCCGCTTTGAATGCTTATGCTGAAATCTGCGAATTGCGCGGTGAAAACGGCATTCCCTACCGGAAATGGGCGGAAAGTCTTTCCCGCGAAATCGACAGCCGCTGGGATGAATCCGAACACCGTTATTTCTTTGCCATGCGGAAAGACGGATCCTTGACGCATACATCGGCAATAGCTTCGGAGTATGTTCTCTACTTCGATACAGCCATAGACGAACGAAAGCGCAGCATTACGCTTGATCGGCTTCATCAACGCGGTCTGGACGGTGTGATCGTCGAATGCGGGTCGCATTTTTCGGAAATTTTTTACCGTTATGGTCAGCCGGAACGCGGCGAATACTGGCTCCGTTTCTTTACTTCCCCGGAACTGAAGCGACGTGCGTATCCTGAAGTGTCGTATTCCTGCATAGGCGCATATGTCTTTGGCATGATGGGCGTTGTTTACGATACTGCCGCGAAAACCATTACCGCTGATCCGAGACTGCCCGCGGGCGTTTCATCCGCATCGCTTACGAACCTTCCTGTTTTCGGGCGTTATGCGGACATTTCAGTGGAAAACGGCTGCGTGAGCATTACATATCACGACAAGGCGTAATATGCAGGGAAAATTTTCCGTTATACGGTCAATGGCATGAATTTAAGAAATGGGCGTGCCGCAGTTACATGGCAAAGATGTGATTTGCGGCACGCCTTTTATCGGTCTATGCGTTTTGTTTGTTCTTTTTTCCTTTATCGAGGAAAACGGAAGCGAAAACCGGAGCTCTTTTGCCTGCCGAATCATGAATGCCTCTTCGATACATTCCCCCGCGGCTGAAGTTCATGACATTGGCAGATGAACAGCTTTTTTTGTTTATTCAGATGGTTCCGGTGACTGTCAGAACTGTCACACCCGGATCGGTAATCCATTGTCCGGTTGCAGGATCCTGTGTGAAGGTCGCGGCTGGTACCGTGATTGCACCCGGCAGTGTGGCAAATGCGCCGGTTTCTTCATTGTAGGAATATGCGTCTGCGGGGAGAACATCGCCGTTGAGCGTAACCGTGATATTTTCCAGAGCAGGAGAGAACGTGTCGGTCAGAACCACATTGTCATCCGCACCGGCTTCTTCGTTTCCGACATTCTGAATGACAAACGTGTACGTGAGCGGACTGCATCCGGAAACAGAAGTGGGGCTGACACTCTTGGTGATGGTCAGATTCGGTTCTTGTGCTGCCGCGATGGTTTCCTCCGCAGTGACGGGCGTGACCAGACAGCCGCCTTCTGCTGAAACCGTGTTTGTGATAACGGAATCAGCCGCGGGAGGTGCGAAATCCGTAATCTGTGCTTCGTACAGAAGGATGAAATTTCCGCCTGCCGGTACCGTTACGCCCGAAACAGTCAGCGGAGGACCTGCTGTCACATCTGCTGCAGTCTGCGGGACACCGTTGATGAAGACCCGTGCGGAGCCTTCGATATACGAAAGCGGATATACCGTCACACCGCCGGCTTCATATCTGCCGAGATCGTCCGTGACAGTCAGTCCGCTGAGTGCCGTTGTTCCGGTATTCACCAGACTGACAGCATACGTGACGGTTTCGCCCGGGATATACGTCCCGCGCAGCGCTGTTTTCGATACATTCAGTACCTCGAGCACTTCGCCCGTTGTAATGTTGGAATTGCGGACGGTTCCGTTGTAGGAAATCGTTGCCTGATTGGTAAAGGATGCCATTCTTTTTCCTCCGGGTTGATATTTGCACGGGGAACCCATGCATACACAGGATATGACGGAGGAAAAAGTTTGTTCCTGTTTCCGACAAAAATCCCCGGCATCGGAACAGACGCCGGGGAAGGAGTATGGTCAGAACGAAACAGAAACTTTGACCGCTTCCGCATCGGAGGGATACGTGAAGTAAGTCGTTTCGCTGTCAGGTTCGTATGTAAAGGGCAGGGAGACGGTCTCGCCGTGTACCGTGATCTTTACTGCTTTCGGCGGACGTTTCGTCAAGATGCGGCAGGCAGCTGTCATGTCGGACGGACTGAGCGAGACAAAGGACAGAGACCGCTGATTGTGCATGATTCTGGATGCACGTCCGGAGAGCGCGAGGATGGAGGAATTCTGCGAACGGTCGATGCGGCTGACATCATACCAGAGGTTGACCGATCCTGCTGTCAGAAGCGGATCTTCTATGACGGAGAGCTTGTCGTCAAAGAGGTCGATGTAGCATCCCTTCAGCTCAAACTGCTTTTCTTCACATTCGTCCATGAGAGCGGAAATGCAGTAGACGCCGCGGCGCATCAGGAGGAGAGGAGACGTTTCAACAGCAATGCCGCTGTTTAAGAGAAGGGCGCATACCTGATCCCGATACGCATCGGAGAGCGCGGCTTCTTCGGCAAAACAGCGCGGGGATTGTTCAATGATCATCACCTTGCCATCGCCGATTTCATAGGTGCCGTCTGCGGGATTTCTGCCCAGACCGAGGGACTCAAAGAGATGCTCTGCCGGATTAGCGTAATGGTTCCCACCCGTGTTCCACCATTCGCGGACTTTGTGGAACGGATCCGTACCGTCGCCGGCATAGATGAGCAGTCCGCCGTTTCTGACCCAGCCCGCAAGTGCCTGATGGATGTCGGGAGCGGAGGGCTTCATGAATTCATAGGAGAGAACGAGGGTTTTGTAGGCATCAAGATAGCCGGCAAAGCGGCGTACATTGTCCAGCTGGATCGGACGCGCCGCAATTCCTGCCTTGACAAGCGGGAGCGCAAGACCGAAGAAGGAGGAAAATTCTCCGCTGTCATCGCCGCCTTCTTCGGGACAGATGCGCTGGAACATCGCGGAGTCCGCCACAAATATTCCGACATCTGCGGTTTTCGTAAGCCATTCACAGTCAGTCTGATCTGCCATGTCGCGGAGTGTGTGCATGACGGAAAGCAGATTGGTTTTGTATTCCGGCGGAATGACGGTTTCGGTGTCGGCAGAAGGCTTGAAATCTTTCGGATTGTTTCCGGCATCCGTCCATGCTTTCTTCTGAGCCAGATAAGCCTGCATGGTGTCTTCATCGGGCTGATGTTTTCCTGTCATGACGCGCCGCGGCCACGGGGATACCTCATAATCGGAGATTTCCGGATGGAAGAGAGAAGCGACAACGGTGCGGTAATAGTTGGCGCGGTAATCCGTCCATGTGTGACGCGGATTGTCTTCGATCGGATCAGCGAGGTACCACATCCGTCTGCCCGTGCCGCGTACCAGTTCCTGCATGACGCCGTATTCGAGAAACGCGGTTTCAAAGGTGCGCTCTCTGCGGACGCCGCGGAAGTAGTTTTCGCTTCTGGCAGTACCCGTCCAGATCTGCGCGATATACCCGTCGATTGTCGGCAGGTCAATCAGAGCCGATTCGGGCGAGACGATTTTCCACTGCGCGTAGTTGAGGAGGGAATGTGTCGGTACGTAGAAGCGGAGCAGTCTGCCGTATTTCACCATGGCATACTCTTTCAGTTCCGAGCAGAGACGGTCGAGGGTTCTTGTGTAGAGATACTGCTTGAGGCGTGAGGCACGGTACTGCGCATCGCACGAGGACTGCGGATCCTGCCACGGTTCCTTGTAGTAGATTTCCCATTCCCGTTTGAAGGCATCGGAATAGCCCGCGCCGACCCAGAATTCCGGTTCTTCCAGATGAATCGCTTCCACGCCCGCATCCACCGCACCTTTGAGACAGTCGGCAAGGTAGTGCGCGAAAGCGTTCGAGGGAACCATGTAAGGAACGTCCACACCGTGACTGAAGTCGTGATCGCGTCCCATCTGCCCCTCATCGTGGTGATCTATGCCGTCGTATCTGCCGTAGAGGTAATCCATGTAGTTCCCCCACGACACGCCGGTCATGAGATGAATGATGTATCCGCGCTTCTTCCACTTTTTTACCCGTTCCCGGAGATTGTGAAAGCCGTATACCATGACGAAGTCGCACTGTACGTCATAGGATGTTCCGTAGTCGGACGCTTCCTGTATACCGGTGCGCTCTTCTCTGCGATCGTATTCTTTCATGAAACATACCTTCCTTGCTGTCAGACCAGCTCCGCTTTCGGGAGTCTGTTTTCTGGATTTATTATAACAAAGAGAACGGATTGTGTCAAGAAAAATTGTATAAAAGCGATAAAATATGCACAGCAGAGGCGATTTTGGACGGATTTCGCTCTTTTCTGCGCCGTACTTGACTTTTTCCTGCCGATCCGATATAATATACAACTGGAATATATGGAAAGGAACGGCACAAAGCGGTGCCGCAGTGATATGACCAACGAACAAAAAGGCATGACAGCCTCGATTGTCGGCTATGTGATTTTCGGGTTCAGCTACCTGTTTTCCAAAATGGCGCTCGGTGTGGCGGAACCGATGATTCTGCTCTCCCTCCGGTTTACGGTGACATTCATCGTGCTCAATCTGCTGGTTCTGACAAAAATCTGCAAAGTCCGGCTCAAAGGCAAACCCATCGGCGGTGCGATTCTGCTTGGACTTTTGCAGCCGGTTCTGTATTTTATCCTCGAAAACTACGGTCTGAAATACACGACTACCTCTTTCACGGGGATAATTTCCTCTGTCAGTCCGATTTTTACGACCATTCTAGGCGCACTGATCCTCCGGGAAAGACCGAACTGGAAGCAGTGGCTCGGTATTGTTTTGTCCATTGCGGGCGTGATGATGGTTTCCATCGGCGGAAGCGGCGGAGAGAATACCGTGGTTGGCTGTGTCTGCCTGATTCTTGCGTATTTAGCCGGCGGATTCTACTCCATTCTCGCACGGAAGCTGGCGAACAAATTCACACCGTTTGAGCTGACCTATGTGATGTTTGTCATCGGTTTCCTTTCGTTCATCGCATGGGCATTTGTTCAGTACCGCGGGGAAACGCTCGCCATGTACGCGGATGCTCTGTCGCACGGCAGATTCATTATCGCCATTCTCTACCTCGGCATCCTCGCCTCCATCTGCGCATACTTCCTTATGAACTATTCCTACGGAAAACTGCCCGTTGCGCGTGTGACGGTATTCGGCAACATTTCCACCGTCGTATCGGTTGTGTCCGGCATTCTCATCATGGGGGACACGTTCACATGGATCAGCGGCGCCGCGTTTGTCCTCATTCTCGGCGGCATCTGGGTGGTCAACCGCTTCAAAACGCCCGAAACAGAAGAATAACAGAAGCTGTGCCTGTCTCTTTCAGAAGCAGAGAGGGCACAGCTTTTTTTATTTCTCTTCGGATTTTCTTCGTTTCTGTCTGCGGATGCGGTTGATATGCCGTTCAAAATCCCCGCTTGCCAAGAGTTCTGCGAGAATGCGCTGTTCAAAAGTCGGAACCGTGCAGGAATAAAATCCGGCTTTTTCCCGGTACAGCGCAAGCAGGGACGGGGGCAGAACGAGATAAGCAACGCGGATGGACGGAGCAATCGTTTTGGAAAAAGAATTGATATACAGCGCATATCCGTCCGGAGCGATGGCGAATACGGTTTCTTCCGGCTTTTTCAGCGTGGAGAATTCCGATTCAAAGTCGTCTTCGATCAGAATGCCGCCGCGTTTCTGCGCCCAGAGGATATATTCACGCCGTTTGGATGCGGATGCGGAAACACCGCTCGGATAGCTCCGGTAAGGCGTGATATGCAGGACATCGGCGCCGCTTTTCCATAAATCCTCCGAAGTGATTCCGTCACTGCCCAGCCGCAGAAATTCACAGACCGCTCCGCTTCCGGCGTAAACGAGTTCGATTTTTTCGTAGGAGGGATTTTCCAGTCCGTAAATCCGGTCGCGTCCCAGCATCTGCACAACCAGACCGTACAGGTATTCCGCACCCGAACCGATGACAATCTGTTCTGCGGATGCGGAAATCCCACGGCTCCGCGCCAGATAATCCGCAATTTCCTGCCGCAGCGAGAGACATCCCGCTCCGGGAGATTTTTCGAGAATCCGCTCCGCATCCGTGTTCAGAACCCGTCGGACAGTCTTTGCATAGACGGAAAACGGCAGTTGTGTGTCCGTGCCGGATGTCTGTGAAGCACCGGAGGCAGCAGGTTCGTCGGACGGAGGAAGCGGTGCGGATGCGGGAAGGGGCGTGTGCAGGGCTTCCGACTCCCGGTAAAGCACGTAGTACCCGCTCCGTTCACGCGCTTCGGCATACCCTTCGTCGCAGAGAAGCTGAAAGGCGTGCTCTGCTGTGATGCGGCTGATACCCAGTTCGTCGGATAGCAGACGCTTGGAAGGCAGACGGGCACCGAACGGATATACCCCCCCGATGATATCCCGCCGCAGGCATTCGTACAGCTGCAGATATACGGGCTTTTTCGCGGTTTTATCGAGAATATAGATCATCAGCTTCCGTCCCCTTCCGTGTTACATATTTTAGGTATATTCAGTATACATACCCCGTCAGCTGTTTTGAAATCCTGCAGATCCGTTCCGCATCGACCTTGCAGATTTTCCGGTCATAGGAATACAGCCCGTTCGTTTCATCTTCCACATCGGTCAGCTGCGTGTAGACCGCACCGCAGAGTCCGAGGGAAACAGCGGGCAGAATTTCCTCCTCATACAGCTTCACGAGCGCATCTTCGTATGTCTGCCGATCGCTGAAAAAGCGGTAGCCGTAGGTTTTCGCGGGATTGAACACGTGTCCCGCCGGCTTGAAGGAATATCCGCCGAATTCGGACAGGACGATGGGCTTGTCCGATTTTTTCAGCTTCACGGGCTTGAAATAGACGTGCAGACTCTCCGTATCGGTCGGCAGATTCTTCGACGAGAACCAGCCGGATGCGGTGTCAATGAAGCGGCTGTCGTCGAGGCTGTACAGCGTGTCGTAAATCCGTGCGCTGTCGGACTGTCCCCAGCCCTCGTTGAAAATCGTCCAGTAAATCACGGACGGATGAGCAAAGAGGGCGCGGACAGACGAGCACATTGCTTCTCGGAAGGCATCCCGAACAGCTTTCGGACGGTGCAGGAGGAAGGACGGAAGTTTTTTCAGTCCGAGAGTCGGCAGTGCCGTGTCGCGCAGGAAGGAGTAACTTCCGTTGTTCACAAAATCCTGCATGACGAGCATCCCGAGCCGGTCGCAGTCGTAATAAAACCGCTGCGGTTCGATCTTGATATGCTTGCGCAGGGTGTTGAAGCCAAGTGCTTTGGCGGACAGAATATCTTTTTCATAGGATGCGGGTGAAGCGGGCGTGAAAATGCCGTCACTCCAGTACCCCTGATCCAGCAGCGCGTGGAGGAAGATGGGTTTTCCGTTCAGGCAAAGCCGCTCGATGCCGCCGACGGACTGCACGGACAGCGTACGCAGGGCAAAATAGGAGCGGATGCAGTCGTCTCCCGTATGCAGTGTGAAACGATAGAGATACGGGTCTTCCGGTGACCAAGGACGGACTGCAGAAGGTCGGATGACCGCACGTTCGTTTTCGAGAGGGAAGCATTCCTCTCCGTCCGGTGTGGTCAGGACAATCTCGCCGTGCTTTGCTCCTTCGGCTGTGATTTCGGCAGAATCGGCGCCGATGCGGATTGTCAGTGTGCGGACATACTGCTCCGGCACGCATTCGAGCCATACAGTCTGCCAGATTCCCGTGACAGGCGTGTACCACATTCCCCCGCGCTTTTCGCACTGTTTGCCGTAGGGCAGGATTTTTCTGTGCAGCTCATCACGGACCATAACAGTCAGCGTGTTTTCGGCTTCAAGAGCTTCGGTAATATCAAACGCAAACGGTTCATAGCCGCCTTTGTGCGTCCCGAGTTCGGCATGATTCAGTGATACGGACGCAATCTGATCAACCGCATCGAAATGAAGCAGAACACGGTGCGGATAAGCCGGACGGAAGTTTTCCGGGAGCGAAAAGGTTCGCCGGTAACGGATGACGGGATTCTTTCCCAGCCGGCGGCAGATGCCGGAAAGCAGGGATTCCGGCGCAAACGGCACGCGGATTTCTTCATCGAAGTCTCCGTCTGCGCGGGCGGAAAACTGCCACATACCGTTGAGACAGAAAAAGGAATCCCGCTGCATGAGAGGACGCGGATGCGTATCCCACGGGATTCTGCCGCAGGAAAGCAGACTTTCCCCTTCGGCAGTGAGAAGATGCTGTTGCTGTGTTTTTTTCATCGCAGATTCCTTTCTTCAGTCCGGTATGCGGAGGGAGCGGCATTTCCGGTCGGTGATGATATCGTCTTCTCCGACTGCTCCGAAGAGAAGGGGAGAGGACGGATCGTGGAGTGCGCGGTTTTTGGATACGGCGGACGGAATATAGTTTGCATAGCAGTAGACGCATCCGTGCGGACAGGTGTTGTATGCGCCGATGTCAATGCTTTCGTCACAGGCACAGGCGGGACGCTGGTTTTTATCTTTCGGCACGGAAAGGGAATGACCGCCGATTCTCTCAAGCCGCTCTTTGTCGATGCACGAGGCCGGCAGGATGCCGTACGCACTGTAATCTCCTTCTTCAGCACAGGTTCTGAGCGCAATGCCGGTTTCACGGGATATGCGCATGAATTCCGTCAGCAGAATGCCAATTTCCTTTTGATCCGGCGGACGGATGCCATGCGGGGAAAAGCGTTTGTCCGAATGTCGGTACAGGTCGAGAAAGCTGAGGATACAGAGTGTTGTCGTACCCGCAAGCCTTTGCGCCATTTTTGCAAAATAACGGATGTGATAATCGACCGTGTATTTCGGAGAGAGCAGAATCGGGTCGTACCGCCAGACTGTGCGCTCCTTTCCGTACACGGAGGCAATTTCACAAAGTGCCGGGATGAGAACATCGCTTTTTGAAGGTACGCCCGGCTCCAGATCCTGTCCGCAGGAGGTGAGGGTGCACTGGATATAGAAGGGAACGGACGTTAGTTTTTCAAGATACGGAAGCATCGGCACGGGATTTTTTGTCCAGAAAACAATACCGTCGAGAACGTCCGGTGTGAGCGGGACGCGGCTGATTCTGTGCGGATTCATCGGATTGCGCACGAGTACAAAGCCTTCATTCAGTCTGCGGAAAAACCACGGAGAGAAAAAAGCCGGAATGTCGGTGCGGCGGCTGACGGAAAGAATCATCGTGCCTGCCTCCTTTTTTATCTGTCTGCTTCATCATATCATTTTTCCCCCGAAAATGCAATGTGTCTGCAAGAAATCCGCACAGAGGAAACGAAAGATTTTTGAAAGATTCCGAGTAAACAAAAAACGGCATGACTGCAGAGCCACACCGTTTTGTTTTTGAGGATTTATCTGTTGTTGATGAGCTTGGTCAGTTCAACGGGATCGACAATTACGCCGTCCTTGTAAACGCGCATATTGCCGGAAGCGATTTCGTCGATGAGGATAACTTCGTCGCCGTTGTAGCCGAATTCAAACTTGATATCCCACAGATCGAGACCGATGGACTTGAGGTCGTCGGCAACAACCTTGGTGATTCTGAGGGTCTGTTCCTTGAGACTCTTGAACATATCTTCGGTCATGACGCCGAGTGCAACAAGACCTTCGCCTGTTACCAGCGGGTCGCCCTTTTCGTCATTCTTGAAGGTGCATTCCACGTATCCGCCTTCGAGGGGAGTACCGTCTGCGATGTATTCACCGTAACGGCGGATGAAGCTGCCGGTTGCAACGAGACGACAGATGACTTCCAGACCGTGACCGAATACCTTGCCGGGAAGAACTTCCATGGTAGCGTCGTCGAGGTTTGCGGAAATGTAGTGCGTCTTGATGCCCGCTTCCTTGAGCATTTCAAAGTAGTAGATGGAGGTCTGCAGATTTGCCTTGCCGATGCCTTCGATGGTGAGACCTACAGTGTTTTCACCCGGATCGAACACACCGTCTTTGCCGGTGCAGTCATCCTTGAATTTAAGAAGGACATTGCCGTTGTCGAGCTTGTAAACGTCTTTGGTTTTGCCGGTGTAAATCTTATTCATGATTTGCTCCTTATCAGTCGAATAGTAAGAACGAATATACGAATATTATAGCATAAATACTCGCTTTTGTCTGTATTTTTTTGAAAAAAACTGTTTTGCAATATAGAAGAAATTCCGGTTTTATAAGGGCGCGAGAATATGAAAAATAACGGTTTTGCCTTAAATATTCCATGCATCCAGATCATTCAGCAGAAGATAACGAATTGGTTTTCCGATTCTTTGTGCGTATCGAATTGTATTCCATGTTCCGCCCTTTTGTGATCCGTTCCAGATTGCGAATACAAGATCGGCATGATCAACCATGTATTGATTGCGCTGCTGCATACATCCTTCATGATAAGCTGATGATATCACATGAACTTGACTGCATTGCTGAAGAACCGTCTCTTTATCCTGAATATAGAGCGTTTTTCTTTTTGGAGCCTGATAAGGATAAGACAGAGCTGCCTCCAGTCTGATCTGCGGATAGATATTTTGATATTCCAATACGGAATATGCGAAATCAATATCGGCACCTTCAGCCATTCCCGTCAAAAATAGATCGTACCCTTTCCATATCAAAAGTCCTACTTCGTCGAGTAGTTTTTCCAGATATTTCTTAAAAATATCCTGATCATTTTCCCGTGCAAAAGGGAATCCCTGGGGACGATGTCCTGTGACACAGCAAATCATATGTTCCTCCTGATAGATTGACCAGTATAGCGGACAAACTTTTTCTCCATTCTATCATAAAATAAGAAAAATTGCAACCAATATTGGTCAGAAGAATGGCAGGAAAAATAAATGGAACAAAAACTGCGCCGTGACAGGTGTATAGGAGACAATCTGCGGATACTTCGGGAAAAGCATGGAATCTCACAGGAGAAGCTGTGTGCCAAACTGCAGCTGCGCGGATGTGATATTGCCCGAAGCTGTTATGCAAAATACGAAGCCGGTGAACTGAATGTGAGAATCAGTGTCCTGATTGAACTGAAAAAGATTTACGGATGTTCATACGATGATTTTTTCACAGGATTGGATATAAACAAAGATGAATAAATTGAAAAAACACCTGTTTGCAGAATATACAGGTGTTTTGTTATGAAAAAGCACTCGCTCTGTCCATACTGACAAAACGAGTGCTCAAAGACTTATTATCTATTTCTTATTTATATTCCGGGAGCCATCCCT
>JAFQLN010000011.1 GCA_017414585.1 Clostridia bacterium
AAACTGCAAATTTGCTCTATTGCCCTCTCCGACACTTCGTGCCACCTCTCCCAAAGGGCGAGGCTTTTGTACAAAACGCTTCTTTGTATGATACCAATGCGGATTCATATTCGCATTTAAAGTAAATGCTGTTGCCGTGCAAGACAGCAGACTGCCGTTGACTTTGCGGCGGATTTATGCTATAATAAATCGATTGAATACTGAATCGGTCGGAAAAGGAGGAAGCGTGATGCGTATGATCAGAAATGCCTTTGACTATCTGCTGCACACGGCTCAGCGTCTGCTGGATAAAACGGCGTTTGCTGATGAGAATATCTCGGTTACATTTTCAGAATTGTACCGTTCTGCACTTGCGGTCGGCTCGGCACTTCTTCCGTTCAGGAAAGACCGTTTTTCTCATGTGGCTGTTTTGGCAGAGCGGAATGTTCTGTCCCTGATCGGGATGTTCGGGGCGATGGCTGCCGGATGTACTTATGTGCCTCTCGACGGAAAAATGCCTGCCGAACGCTTGACGCGCATTCTCGAAAAAGTACAGCCTGCGGTGGTGCTTTATACAGCGAAGGACGAAAAAACAGCACAGATCTGCCGTGCATTCGCTCCCGTTCTTTCTTTGGAAGAAACGGTAACTGCCGCCGCTGAAGAAGATGCCCTTCGGCAGATCCGCGATACGGTTCTCGATCTCGATCCGGCGTATATGATTTTCACCTCCGGTTCTACCGGTATGCCGAAAGGGATTGCTGTGTCCCACCGCGCGCTCATCGACTTTACGGAATGCATCGTGGATTTCTGCGATACAGCCGAAGAAGATGTGCTGGGCAATCAGTCTCCGTTTTATTTTGACACCTCGATCAAGGATGTGTATCAGACCCTCGCTGTGGGATGCACTTGTCATATCCTGCCGAAGAAGCTCTTTATGTTTCCAACACTTCTTCTGGATGCCCTCAATGAGAAGGGTGTGACCGCATTGTTCTGGTCGGCGTCCGCGTTCCGCCTGCTGGCTGAATCCGGTATTTTTGAGAAAAAGCATCTGGAGCGTGCACGGCTGGTCGTTACGGGCGGGGAAGCGCTGCAGGCGAAAAACCTCACCTGCTGGCAGAAGGCACATCCCGGGTGTCGCTTTATGAATCATTACGGCCCTACGGAAGTCACCGTGGACTGCACAATGTACGAAATCCGCCGTTCTTTCGCGGAAGGAGAGAATATTCCCATCGGCAGGGCATGCCGCAATATGGAAATTCTTCTGCTCGATGAAAACCTGTGTCCCGTCAAGGACGGCGAAGCGGGAGAAATCTGCGTGCGCGGCAGCGGTCTTGCCCTCGGATACTATGGCGAACCGGACAAAACGGCATCCGCTTTTATTCAGAATCCGCTCAACCCCCATTATCCCGAACTGCTCTACCGGACGGGGGATCTTGCCAAAGCCGGCGGGGACGGGGAACTGATCTTCCTTGCACGCCGCGATGATCAGATCAAACATATGGGATACCGGATCGAGCTTGGGGAAATCGAAACCGCACTGGCAGCAGTTCAGGGAATCCGCACCGCTGTCTGTTTCTTCGATGCGGAAGCGGATCAGATCGTGTGCTGTGCGGTTTTGGACGCTGACCTTGCGGCAGTGATCGGCGACCTCAAAAAACGGCTGCCCGTCTATATGCTTCCGAATAAGTGGAGGCTTTCAGACTCCCTGCCGCTCAATGCCAACGGAAAAATCGACCGTGTCCGCCTGAAGGAGCAGTATTTTCATGAAAAAGCCTGAATCCTATACGCAGCTTTCCTCCCTGATCACGGCACAGTTTTCGCGCGGGATGGTGACAAATGCCTTTCTCCCGAAAGTGCAGTGGGAAGCGGAAATCGCCGCCGGAACGCTTGAATACATAACCGCAGATAACGGACTGCTTGTCTTTCGGAAACGGGAAGAGCACCGCATTCTTTCGTTCTGGATCAACAGCGGATTTTTCGGCAGTGTACCGGCAATTCCCGGACAAACCGCGGCAGAAATCGCACACCGGGAAAAGGATACCGCACTTGCTGAAGCCATACAGAACTGGATTGACGCGGGATTTGAGCGGCTGTTCATCCGGCAGAGAATGGTCTGTACAGCCGAAAACGGCGCGGAAAACGAACACATCCGGACTGCGTGCATCGAAGACGCCGGTACGGTGCGTCAGCTGCTGAACGACAGTTTTTCTCCGTTGACGGGATGCCTGCCCACGGAAAGGCAGCTGCTTGGCGATATCGAAGCCGGCGGGGTGCTTCTCTATGAGCGTGACAGGCAAGCGCTCGGACTGCTTCACTATACAGCGGAGCAAAAACGTACAGAATTGCGCCACCTCTGCGTGACGGAAGATGCCCGCGGACAGGGAATCGGTGATTGTCTTGTCAAAGCATATCACAGCCGCACACGGGGACTGACACGACAGGTGTGGGTACGTGCGGACTATCTTCCCGCAAAAAAAATATACGAAAAGAATGGTTACACGCCGGACGGTATGACAGCAGATGTTCTGCTGTACCGGGGCGTATACTGAAATGAAGGATAAGAATTATGGAAAACAAAAAGAAACTGCTTGCACTCCTTACCGATATCCGCCCCGATGTGGATTTTGAAAACGAAACGGCTCTGGTTGATGACGGTCTGATCGAATCGCTTGATATCGTGGCGATTGTCACCGAGATCATGGCACAGTTCGATGTGGAAATCAGCGTGGACGACCTTATGCCGGAAAATTTCAATTCTGCGGATGCCATGCTCGGCATGATCGAAGAAAAACTCGGCTGATATGGTCTTTATTTCCTGGACATTTATTCTGTTTCTCGCCGCGTCTGTGGTGCTGTACTATCTCGTGCCCGGACGGTGGAGATGGACGGTTCTGCTCGCGGCGAGTCTCGTTTTTTACCTCTCCGGCGGCGTAAAACCGATCCTGTATCTTTTGTTTACCGTCACGACAACTTACGCGGCGGGGCTGCTCCTGGAACGGCTGAATGGGATCCGCGCATCCGTTACGAAAGCGGATAAAGCCGCACAGGAAAAGCTGAAAAAGAAAAAACAGGCTGTCGTCGCGGTCACACTTATCTTCAATTTCGGGATGCTGTACTGCCTTAAGTACCTCGGATTCACCGTGAACGCCGCTCTGTCCCTGTTCAGCCGTTTTGGCTGGCAGATTTCAGCAGATATTCCCGATTTCCTGCTCCCGCTCGGCGTGTCGTTCTTTATCTTTCAGACGACGGGCTATGTCATCGACTGCTACCGCGGCAAGTATCCGGCACAGCGGAATTTTCTGAAGTATGCGCTGTTTGCATCGTTTTTCCCGCAGATTGTGCAGGGACCGATCGCGCGGTACGACCGTCTGACACCTACACTGTATGCTCCGAACGCTTTCCGTGCGGAAAATCTGCGAGGCGGGATACAGCTTATGCTGTGGGGATACCTGAAAAAAATGGTAATCGCGGACCGCGCGGCTGTTGTGGTCAATACGTTTTTCGCGGACTATGACGCATACGGCGGTGCGGTGACAGCATTTTCGGTTCTTTTCTACTGCATCAATCTCTACTGTGACTTTTCCGGCGGGATTGATATTACACGCGGTGCGGCGCAGTGCTTCGGCGTGGAAACGGAAAAGAACTTTGAACGCCCGATTTTCGCCTCTTCTCTGGCGGAATACTGGCGCAGATGGCATATTACCCTCGGCGGCTGGATGCGCGATTATGTCTTTTATCCGATCTCCCTGTCGAAGTCCTTCGGTAAGCTCGGCAAGTGGTCGCGGGAAAAGCTCGGCGGACGGATCGGCAAGATTTTTCCGACATCGTGCGCGACATTCATTGTCTATCTGCTCATCGGCATCTGGCACGGCGCGAATTTCCGGTATATCTTCTACGGCTTTTTCAACGGTGCGCTGATTACCTCGTCCCTTCTGCTGGCGGGGACATATATGAAACTGAAAGAAAAACTGCACATCAACGACAAAAGCCGTGCGTGGACGGTATTTTGTGTTCTGCGCACCTGCCTGATCGTCTTCCTCGGACGGTATATCACCCGTTCCCCGAGACTGCTCGTCGCCTTTCAGCTGCTGGCGCGCACCTTCAATCCCCTCCTGTGGAACGCAGGACAGCTTACTGACGGCACGCTTCTTTCCATGGGACTGACCGCAGCGGATTTCGCTGTTGTCGGTATTTCCGTGCTGGTCATGCTTCTGCTTGAATGGTATGAAGAAAAACACGGTTCTGTGCGGGATGCACTGGCAAAGCAGAACGCTTTCGTGCAGTGGCTTGCCATGCTTCTGCCGATGATAGCTTTGCTTCTGTTCGGCATTTTCCGCGGAAGCTATATTGCCTCGGAATTCATTTATAAGCAGTACTGAGAAAGGAGAGCATTTCATGACAGCAAAAAAATGGCTGATTGCCTTTATTCTGACTGCATTCGGATTGGCTCTCCTGCTTGCACTGTTCAATATTTTCACCGATCCGTTCGGAGTTTTCGGCGACCCGCTCTTTCAGTGGTGGTCGTATAATCAGACGAACAATCCACGCGCAGCGAAAATCACTTATCTGAAAAAACACTTAGACGATTACGACAGCTACATTGTCGGCTGCTCGTCCACGTCGTCCTTTTCCGCAGAAACACTGAACCGGTATTATAACGCATCGGACAGCGTGTCGTTTTACAACATGATTATGTATGGGGCGGATATGCTCGACTGCGAACAGACGATTGCATGGCTGCTCGAAAACGATGAGGTGAAGCATATCTGGCTGAATGTCTATCTGGACAACGGTGCGGAATATGCGACGGAATCTAATGCGTATACCCACGCCATGCATCCCGATGCGGACGGCTCAAACCCGATTCCGTTTTATGCACGCTACCTCTTTTTGAATCCGGAATACGGCACAGCAAAAATCAAGGCACACAAAAAGGACACATGGCTTGCACAGCCGTTCGATGTGTTCGACGAACAAACCGGTGTGTATGATAAAAGAAAACGCGATATTGAACCGATTTCCGACCTTGGCAGCTATCTTGAGGCTTATCCCGTGTTTGCCGCTTATCCGGCAGGAAGCGGGTATCTGCTCCCGAAAGTGCAGGAATGCATGGACAGTGTGGCGCGGATTGTCCGGATGTGTGACGACGCGGGCGCGGATCTGACTGTGGTTACCGCTCCGGTGTATGCGGATTATCTCGCGTATTTTGATGCGGCGGATGTCGCGGCGTTTTACCGTGCGCTTGCCGGGGTGACTGATTTCTGGGACTTTTCCTATTCATCCGTCAGCTGTGAACCGCGGTATTTCTACGACGGCACACATTTCCGCAACGATGTCGGCGACATGGCGATCGCAAGGATTTTCGGCGACGAAAGCGTGTACATCCCCGCAGATTTCGGTACTTATGTCACAGCTGAAAATGCGGCGGATGTGTTTACGGACGATTCTGTGAGAAATCTCACGGTTCTGCCGGACAACACGGCACAGATTCCCGTGCTCATGTACCACCATATCGGTGAGAAGACCAATTTTGTAACCGTGACGGCACAGAACTTTGAAAACCATATGAAAGCGCTCGACGAAGCGGGATATACGGCAGTTTCCATGGCACAGCTGTACGAATATGTCATGGGAAACGGCACGCTTCCGGAAAAGCCCGTGATGATCACGTTTGATGACGGGTATAAGAGCAATTATGAAATCGCCATGCCGATTCTCGAAAAATACGGGATGAAGGCGGTGATGTTTTCGATCGGCTCGCTGACCGGAAAATTCCGCTACAAGGATACCGGGCACGAAATCATCCCGCACTGTACCCTTGCCGAGATGAAAGTCATGGCGGACAGCGGCATATTTGAGCTCGGCAGTCATTCGGACGATATGCACCAGTCGGCGGATTACGAAAAGGCGCGTGGGAATGCTTTTGTGCGCATCGACATGAAGCAGCTGGAAGGGGAGAGCGAGCAGGATTATCTCAACGCGCTCCGTTCGGATCTTTTGCATTCCTTTGCCCATCTTGAAGAGGCAGCCGACCTCAGCTTTATGCGCGCACTTTCCTATCCCTGCGGTGTATGGACGAACGAAGCGGCGGCGGTACTGCGGGAGGATTTCGGCGTGAAGCTGACTT
Organism: Clostridia bacterium; assembly: GCA_017414585.1. Next base: position 6,107 of record JAFQLN010000011.1, read on the forward strand.
TTTCCTCTGAAGAAAGAATCCACACCGTTATACGCGGATTGGAGCAGTCGCTCTACGCCATCGGACGGTTCAATATCGGCGGAGATATCACAGCGGAAGAAGTTCTTGCGAAAATCGGCGGATAAACAGCTGACGAATGTACTCCGTGAATATGACCAAGGAAAAGATGAACTTTTTGTGTGATATTTTTTAAAAATTATGTTGTTTTTTGCAAAAGAATATGATATGATAATACCTGAAATAAAATTTAGATGAGAAGCAGAGGTGCAGATCCGATAAGTCTGCCGCCGGAAAAATCCCCGGGAAGGATGTTGGCGGCTGACGGGGCGTATCTGCCGAAGACGAGATTCCCGCTTTCGTCTGGGACAGTTCCGGAATACGGGCTGTACTGTCACAATCCGTGGAGCGCTGCCGACCCTGTAAAGGTTTGTCTGAAACAGACATGATCAACAGACGTCCGGTTCTGCCGCGGCGTCTGTTTTTTCATCCGGAAAGGATTTATCATGAGAAAGTTTTTCTCCGTTCCCGGCTCGAAGAGTATTTTTGCTCTCCTGCTTGCCATGGCTGTCATCGTCTGCTCCATGTGCTGTATCAGCGTGTTTGCAGATGAAGCACCTGCAGAAGCTGAAGAAGTGGTTGAAGAAACTGCTGCAGAAGAAGCTGCAGAAGAAGAAAGCGGTTCCTTCGCCTATGCGACAGCATTATCCCTGCTGCCTCCCGTTATTGCAATCGTCCTCGCACTGATCACCAAGGAGGTTTACTCCTCCCTCTTCATCGGTATTCTTGTCGGCGGTCTGCTTGCCGCGAACTTCTCCTTTGCGGGAACCGTTGATGCTGTTGTAAACGACGGCTTCATCGCATCCGTATCCGGCAGTGCAGGGATTTTCATTTTCCTTGTACTTCTCGGTGCAATCGTTGCTCTTCTTAACAAGACCGGCGCATCCACTGCATTCGGCAGATGGGCTAAGGCGAACATCAAGACCCGTGTCGGCGCACAGCTTGCGACCTTCGTGCTCGGCGTCCTGATTTTCATCGACGACTACTTCAACTGCCTTACGGTTGGTTCCGTTATGCTTCCCGTAACCGACAGCCACAAGGTATCCCGCGCAAAGCTGTCCTTCCTTATTGACGCAACCGCAGCCCCGATCTGCATGATCGCGCCCATTTCTTCCTGGGCTGCCGCTGTTTCCGACTATGCGGAAGGCACCGGCTACAACGGTCTTGAACTCTTCATCAAGGCGATTCCCTATAACTTCTACTCCCTGCTTACCCTCGTGTTCATCATTTCTATCACACTGATGAAGTTCGACTACGGTCCGATGGCTCTCCATGAAAAGAACGCTCTCGAAAAGGGCGACCTCTTCACCTCCGGTACCGAACATGAAGCGGCTGAAGGTCTCCATGAAAATGCAAAGGGCAAGGTGATCGACCTCATTCTTCCTATCGTTGTCCTCATCATCGTCTGCATTCTCGCACTGATTTACGTCGGCGGCTTCTTCGCAGGCGAAACCTTCGTTGACGCATTCGGCAACACCGATGCGACCGTCGGTCTGCCGTGGGGCGGTCTGATTACGCTCGTTCTGATGATCGTTTACCTCCTCATCAGACGTGTCATCACCTTCAAGGAAGCGATGGAATGCATCCCCGAAGGCTTCAAGGCTATGGTTCCCGCAATCCTGATCCTTACCTGTGCAGGTACACTGAAGAACATGACTTCTCTCCTCGGCTCCGATGTGTTCGTTGATAATTTCATGAACAGCGCAGCGGAAGGACTGGAAATGTTCCTGCCCGCAGTAATCTTCCTCGTAGCTTGCTTCATCGCATTCTCCACCGGTACATCGTGGGGTACCTTCGGTATTCTCATTCCGATCGTAACCGCTATCTTCCCGGCATCTTCCGAACTCATGTACATCGGTATGTCCGCTTGTCTCGCAGGTGCTGTATGCGGTGACCACTGCTCCCCGATTTCCGACACCACCATCATGTCCTCTGCAGGTGCAAGATGCGACCATATCAACCACGTATCCACGCAGATTCCTTACGCGGTTACCGTTGCGGCTGTTTCGTTCGTATCCTTCATAATCGCATCCTTCATCCAGAGCTGGCTGATCGCACTTCCGATCGCAATCGTTCTCATGGTCGGTACGCTGTTTGTCATCAAGATGGTTGTATCCAAAAAGAAGGCATAAGTATTTTTCAGAACATAAGAAAACCTGCATGGCATTCCGTGTCGTGCAGGTTTTTTGTTCTGTTCAGTTATTCTCCGAGAATGAAGGCACGGATCATCTTCGCGTAAAGCGGTCTGCCGTCCGTGTCGGCGGCACCGTTGTATTCCGTGTGTCCGTAGCCGTTCATGCAGAGGTAAGACACATTCTGTTCCGGATAGCCGAGATGCAGCATGGTTCTGACCATCAGCAGATTCTGCTCCGGACGGTTGACCATGTCGTTGTCCGCAAAGATGAACCGGTATCGCGGAAGACGTTCGGGGGCAGACGGTGTGCCGATAAAATAAACCGGTGCCGCTTCATCCACACGGATCAGGCGATTGTCCAGTCCGCGTTCGCGCAGAACATTGAAATGCACGGTTGGCTGACCGCCGTCCGAGAAGTATCCGGCAATCTGTTCTTTGTCCGCCGCGTCAATGCCGTGTTCGGCAAGATAGCGATGATCGAACGCAAGCATCATCGTCAGATAGGCACCCGCGCTGGAACCGCCTACGAATACTTTACCGTGCGGAAGATTTTTGATGCACCATGCCGTGCACAGCGCTGCATCGGAAATAAACTGGGGAAAGACAGCCTTTGGATACATCCGGTAATCCGCTGTGGCAGCTGAAATGCCGTTTTCCATCAAGTCGAGAAAATACGGGATTTTTCCGTCCCCCTTGTCGCCGCTTTCCAGTCCGCCGCCGTGGAAGAAAATGAACAGCGGTGCATCGGGACAGCCGCAGTCGTAGAAATCAAGGCGATGCTCGGGGAGAGGACCGTATGTCAGAGATTGTTTTACCATTTTTTTACTCCTTTACAGGATTCCTTTCTTTCATCATACCATACCCCAGCCGGATTAGCAACGCTTTTTTGCAAGATTGCGAAAATTCTGCATGATCATGTGTGCATAGTGTGAGAATGAGATGAAATTTGTGTAAATCTGTTGACAGAACGGATGAAAAAAATTATAATAAATATACATGGTTTTTTTACAAGAAAATGAACATACTGAAAATAAGGATTGTGTCCGGAAATGATCAAGATAAAGTGCTGTTTTGCGGCAGCGGTATTTTTCATAATGCTTTCTATCGCCTTGCCCGTTTCTGCCATCGGTGAAACACTCCGCAGCGGTGCGGGAACTCCTCGGGTGGACGGTGTCATTGACGAAGTCTGGAGAACGGCGTCCAGACAGAAGTTTTCCTATGTCGTGGATGGTGATCTCCGGAAGGGGGACAAACTGCCTTCCGCCTCGTCTGCCTTTGTGTCATCGCTCTGGGATGAAGAAGCGGTTTATTTCCTGATCGAAGTGACCGATGACGACTGGCTGGTGAACACAGCCGATGTGCGCGCCTGCGATACGGTTACTGTGATGATTGATGAAGCAGACCTGTTCGGACCTGCATGGCAGGACGGGCAGAACGCTTTTTCCGTCATTCCCGATGAAAACGGCTTGGTCACGGTGCGCAGCGGCAGGCTGGCGGATGGCTTTGAAGCTGCTGTCCGGCATGAGGGCGGGAACAAACGCATCATTGAAATCAAATATGTCCCGACGCAGATCAAAACAGGCATGGATATGCAGCTTCTCGTTGATTTCCGTTTCGATGACCGCTATGAAAACGGGGACGGGGAGACTGCGCTCGCATATGCTCTCACATGGTCCGATGAACTGAATGAGGGGCTGCTTGACAGTTCCAACTGGTCGTACTTGAAACCCGGTGCGGCGTCTTCAGCAGGTCACGACAACGCACAGGACGCAGCGGCATCCATCGGCGGGAATCCGGTGGATATGTATATTTTCCAGAAAGGTTCGCACGGATACGGCGGTGAAGGACCCGAAATGCTCTGGGACGGCAGGGTGCAGACAAAATTTTGTACGGCATCTTTCCCTGCATATTCCTCAGCCAGACTGGGCGGGGAGTTTCATATCACCGGCATCATTATGGCGACAGCGAACGATAATGAAGCCAACCGCGGCAGAAATCCGGACGAATGGAAGATTCTTGCATCGTCGGACAACAAAAACTGGGACGTGATTGCAGAAGGCGACGAGAGCTTTTTCAAGGAGAAGAACTTCACCTATTTCGCGCAGGCAATTCAGCCGACGGAAAAAACCTATAAATACGTTCGCTTTGAGAACAAAAGCTGTACATCGGGCACGATGCAGTTGTCCGAGCTTCTCGTCTGCGGCGTAAAGAGGGGAAAACTGGATACGCTCATAAAAGCCGAACCGGAAGAACCGGCGCACACCGGTGAACAGAATCTTCTTGAAATCGTGTACGGCGGAAATGCATTTGTTTCTGCCAAACGCTCGGAAATGATTGCTGAACCGCAGCTTCCCGTGACGGAAGAAGGGGAAACGCCGAATGCTGTCGGATCGCTGCTTGTTCTGGCTGTGCTTGCCGCTGTACTGATCGTGCTCTGCGTGCTGATTGTCAGACTGCAGGAGAAGAAAAAGCAGTCCTGAATGAGCCATGGAAAATAAAAGAATGGGGCTGTCGCAAGTATAAAAGTTTTGATCAAACTTTTTCAAAATGTTTGCCGAGGATGCGCAGCTCCTCAGTTGAAGGGGCAGAGCCCCTCATCGACCTCCGCAGAGGTCGAAATGCCCAAGACTTCCGAAA
>JAFQLN010000093.1 GCA_017414585.1 Clostridia bacterium
CGAAACACCCAAGACTTCTGATAAAGTTCCTCTTTTTGGTTCTTTTTCTCCTCGCTAAAGGAGAAAAAGAACGAATAAACAGTCTGGATACAAATCAAGGCTGTCGCATTTCGGGATTTTTCCCTAAGTGCGACAGCCCCTTTCTTCTGTCTTCCGCCTGTCCCGGACTCACCGTTCGGCAAAGGTCCATGAGGAACCGAAGGAAGCCAGATCGCCGAATACAAATCCTTTCCCGATCAGGTATTCGAGCATCCACGGCATCAGATCAACCGTTTCCGGCACCGTCTCGTGCATCAGCAGAATGATCGGCGCGTTTTCCTTCGACGCATTCTCCTTGAGACAGGCTTCAAACGTCTCGATAAAGGTCTGTCTGATATAATCATACGTGCTCTGCCCTTTTTCGGCAAGATAGAGCAGAGAATCGTTTGTAACCACATTCCAGTCAAAAACCGTGTATCCCATGCTCTCCAGCATCGCTGTCATGTCCGCGGCTTTGCTGCCGGTGAGATAATTTCCCACCGATCCGCCCGGAAACCGGAACAGCTTTTTCGTCAGCGTCACACCCGCATCCCGGACAATGGCTTCCCATTCTTCCACCTCTGCGCGCAGACTGTCCGTACTTCTGTAAATTTTCTCATACTGATGCGTAACGGAGTGGCAGGCAAGCGTGTGTCCCCGGTCCGCAATCGCCTTCGCAGACGCAGGATATTTCATCACCGCTTCCCCCGTCGTGAAAAACGATGCCGTGACACCGTATGTATCGAGGATATCGAGCAGACGGATCGTATCCGTTTGCGTCGGACCGTCGTCATAGGTGAGATAGACGATATTCTCCCCGCGCCCCTGTACTCTCTGTGCCTTCTTTTGGTCGCTGACATACAGCGTCACCGGAATCTGCGGATTGATATAGTACCCGCTTTCATCCGAAAAACCCGCATACCGGACAGCAAAGACCCTCCCGGCAGGCGTGGGATTGGCACGCAGCTGTGTGTCCGCTTCGATGCCGCGTGAACGCAGAAGCGTCAGCACCGCCTGCGCACTCCGGTCGTCAAACAGCGGAACATGGACATACCCCGCTGCCGTACGTCCCTCCCGGGGCACATCCGGCGTTCCCGCATCGTAAACGGTCCAACGTCCGCTGACATACGGCGAATCGAGAATCTCCGTGTGTCCGAGCGCATCGAGCTGGGGCAGGATAGGCGTGTCCGGCTCCGCAGTCTGCGCATAAACGGACGGGGTGCCGGCAGCCGAAAATTCTTTATCAAAAAACTGCATGATTTCCCCGTATTCCGCCTGAAAGAGAGAAAACTCCGTGCGGATATCCGCCAAAATCTCTCCCGGCGCACAGGACGACAGCAAAATACAGACTACAGGAATAAACAGGCAGATCAGCCTTCTGAAAACTTTCAAATAAATGCTCATTTCTATCGGAAAAAAGCGCACCTCAGCCGCGCTCTCCCGATGAGTCGGTAACGAAAATATTATATCATGCCCCGCCGCCGAATGCAATTCCAATTCCTGACGATTCACGACAAATTTACAAAAAAACGCTTTCCGTCACGCATCCGCACGTTCACAGCGGACACATTTTCCCGTCTTTTCATCCACTTCAAAAACCGCACCGTGGATCTGTACATTCCCCTTCGCCGCTTCAAACTGCACCGGCGTTCTCACAGTGAATTTATGCACAATCGACTCCGTCTTCACGCCGAGAATCCCCGCGTGCGAGCCGCACATCCCCAGATCGGTGACATACCCCGTCCCGCCCGGAAGAACCTGCGCATCCGCTGTCGCAACATGCGTATGCGTCCCGAAGACAACCGCGATTTTTCCGTCAAAGTAACGCGCGAAAAACAGCTTTTCCGACGTCGCCTCCGCGTGCAGGTCACAAACGGCAAAATCGTATTTTCCCTTTTCACTGCGCAGAATCCGCTCCGCACATTCAGCCGGCGGCGTCATGGGATCCATGTATACCACGCCGAGCAGATTCATCACCAGAACCCGGTATCCGCGCACATCCGCAATCACATATCCCATCCCCGGTGCCGCAGCCGGATAGTTTGCCGGACGGATCAGGTATGCCGCATCATCGAGCATGGACGAAATCTCGCGCCGCCGGAACGTGTGGTTGCCGCCCGTGATCACATCCGCCCCGCAGTCATACAGCCGTTCTGCACTTTCGCGCGAAATACCGTTGCCGTCCGCGGAGTTCTCCCCGTTCACAATCACCAGATCCGCCCCGACCTTTTCTGTCAGCTTCCGGAGCATCCCGCCTCTCTCCAGCGCACAAACGCCTTCTTCCCCGACAACATCGCCGAGGCAAAGTATCTTTATCATAATATATTTTCCTTTCAATCTCATATAACTTTCATAGGAGTCCCATCCAGCTTCCCTTTTGACTGCATATCATGAATCGCTTCATGGCGAGGGAAGTCAGGGTCTCGGCGGTCCCTGACTTCCGTCTTCACCATACTATGATCCCTTGGATAAAAGCCCACTCCTATCAGCTAAAATAAAGCAGCTTATCCCTTCCATCCCCTCGTCACCATATCTGCTGTCTTACCGGCTGCGCACTGCACCTCGTCAGTATAAAGTTCGGTACTTGCAAAGCAAGTACGGCGGAGCTTTCTTTCAAAGAAGCGACCGTTTCCCCATCTCCCCCGTCAAGACAAAAAGAACGTCCCGCAAACGTGGCTCGCGCCCATTCGAGAGACGTGTTTATTGCTGTATGTCCGCTCAGTATGTCAGACCGCGGCGGCGGCGGTTGTAATCGGAACGGGGGTTCACGATTTCACGCCAGTCAAGATCACCGTGATCGAGCGCGCAGATAAGGACTTCCGCTGTGGCTATGTTGGTTGCCATCGGTACATTGTGCACATCGCACATCCGGAGAAGGTTGTATTCAATCTCGTCAAATTCGTGGTTCGGCGTGGTGCTGCGGAAATACAGAAGCACGTCGATTTCGTTGTACGAAATTCTGGAGGTAATCTGCTGTGTGCCGCCATGGGAGCCGGGAAGCAGCTTTTCAATTTCAAGTCCGGTAGCTTCCTCAACATACTTGCCTGTAATGCTGGTCGCGCAAATATTGTGTTTGGAGAGAATCCCGCAATAGGCTATACAGAACTGCGTCATCAATTCTTTCTTGGTGTCATCAGCGATCAGGGCAATATCCATGGTTCATCCAATCCTTTCGTATACTTCTATGTTATTTATTTTATCCTTTATTTTTCCCAAAACTTTACCGGCAAAAAACGGCAGAAACCGTATTTGCCATCACAGAGCCGCCGCCCGTTTCCGGTACAGCCTGCCCATGCCGGTAAACAGCGGGATTTCTTCCCCCTGCAGCCGGCGCGCAAGATTTTCATATGCCTTCGTGCAGACGGATTTTTTATCCGGAAGCACACCGGCATCCTGCTTTTTCTGTAAGGAAGCATCCCGCGGCACAACGCCCGCACACTGCATGGAAGAAGCGTCAATCATCTCGATCATGCCCGCGCGGTGTTCCCGCTTCACAGCCGACAGATCAAACGCACAAATCACCAGACGAAGCAGCTTTGCTCCCGCTTCCTTGAAACACACCGCCGCATATTCAGCCGCCCGAATCGACGTCTGACTCTGCCCGGATGTTACCAGTACCATTTCAAATAAATCCGCACACGCTTCCGCATACCCGATGCCCGCGCCCGTGTCGCAGATCACCGCATCGTACCCGGAAGACAAGAGCCGACCCACCGCATCCCGAAGCAGAGCGGGTACATCCGTCCCTTTTTCAGCCGCAGCTTCTTCCAAGCGCAGTACCGTGCACGCAGGTATCAGAGAAAGATTGTCCATCTCCCCCGCCCCGGCAAACGCAGCCTGCGAAGCGTCCATGCCCCGGGCAAAATCCGCGAAATCAAAGACAGCCCCGCCGCAGCCGAGCAGAAGATCGAGACTCCGGCTTGTGCAGTCCAGATCGCAAAGCAGAACCCGCTTTCCCATCCGTGCATACGCAGCAGCCAGTCCGATCGCCGTGGTGCTTTTTCCGACACCGCCCTTCGCGGAGGCAATCAGCAGTCTGTTATAGGACGGCATACGAAAACCTCCCGAAAAAAAGAACAATGAAAGAACGGCAATTTTGAAACAACTGCCTGCATAAATTATACCACCAAGATGTACATATTGTCAATAGCATACAGAACTTTTTTTATCATCCTCAGCCCAATAAGGGCAAAATCAACACCTTGTCCGCAAGATTATCCAATTCTCCGCCATACATTTACTTTTTATGCCATAATCGTTTATATTTTATTTACGTTTGACGTATAATTATCTCCCCGCCTTCCATCAAATGCCGCCGCTGCGCATAAATTCACTCTTGCATTTTCCGTTCTTTATGATATAATATATTATGAGATATATTTTTCATTTCAAAGTCAGAAAAACAGGAGGACTGCCAAAACATGAATCAGAACTGCAGCGTAAACGAAATGATCACCCGTCTTGAAACCTTCGACGCCGAAATCGGTGCCGTTGTCGCAGAAGAACTCGCCCGTCAGCGCCAGGGGATCGAACTGATCGCCTCGGAAAACGTCGTGTCGGAAGCTGTTATGCTCGCTATGGGAAGCCCCCTCACCAATAAATACGCCGAAGGATATCCGGGCAAGCGCTACTACGGCGGATGCTATGTCGTCGATAAAGCGGAAAACATCGCCATCGAACGCGCAAAACAGCTCTTCGGCTGCGACCATGTCAACGTACAGCCCCACAGCGGCGCACAGGCAAATATGGCTGTCTACTTCGCACTCCTCGAAAACGGCGATACCGTCCTCGGTATGTCCCTCGCGTGCGGCGGCCACCTCACCCACGGCAGTCCCGTCAATATGTCCGGCAAAAACTATAACTTCATCCCTTACGGCGTCGATGACAACGGCATTCTCGATTATGACGAACTCGAACGCCTCACCCTCGAACACCACCCCAAGCTCATCGTCGCAGGCGCATCCGCATATCCCCGCGTAATCGACTTTGAACGCATCGCAAAAATTGCCCATGACAACGGCGCATACTTCATGGTCGATATCGCCCATATCGCCGGTCTTGTCGCAGCCGGACTGCATCCCTCTCCCGTTCCGTATGCCGACGTCGTCACCACCACCACGCATAAAACACTCCGTGGTCCCCGCGGCGGCATGATCATGTGCAGAGAAGAACTCGCCAAAGCCATCGACAAGGCAATCTTCCCCGGCTCCCAGGGCGGCCCGCTCATGCACATCATCGCGGCAAAGGCAGTCGCATTCGGCGAAGCTCTCCAGCCCGCATTCAAGGCATACCAGGAACAGATCGTGAAAAACGCAGCCGCTCTCGCCGAAGGACTCCTCGCAGAAGGCTTCAACCTCGTCTCCGGCGGCACCGATAACCACCTCATGCTCTGCGACCTGCGCCCGTTCGACCTCACCGGCAAGGAATTTGAACGCCGCCTCGACGAAGTCCTCATCACCGTCAATAAGAACGCCATCCCCAACGATCCCCAGTCCCCGTTCGTCACCAGCGGCATCCGCATCGGCACACCCGCCGTTACCAGCCGCGGTCTTGTCGAGGAGGATATGAAAACCCTTGCACACCTCATCGGACTCGCAGCCAAGGACTTCGATAACCAGAAAGACCACATCCGCGCCGAAATCACCAAGCTCTGCGAAAAATACCCGCTGTACTGATTCACGCGCAAAACATCCAGCCTCTAACTTAGGACTTATCCCCCGCAGTCTCTTTACGGCGTGGGCTCATGGGGTCTCGGCGGTCCCCATGAGCCGTATAAACGAACCTCTAATCCCTTGGATCAAGTATGGTGTCTGTCAATTGAAGCATAATAACTTATTTCATCTCCCCTCTCTATCATATCAGCTGCATCCATGGCGCCGCTGTGCACCTTGTCAGTGCAAAAGTTTTTGCGGAGCTTTTTTCAAAAAGCGACCGTCTCCCCTCGTCTCCCCCATTCCCAACAGGAGGTACTCTCTATGAAACCGAATGAAATGGATAAAACCATCACTTTCTCCATCCGTGAAGAAGAGCGTGACCGCGAACGGAAAATGCTGCTGCGCACGGTCTATGATGCGCTCAGCGAAAAAGGATATAACCCGATCAATCAGCTCGTCGGATATGTCCTCACGGAAGACCCGACCTATATCACCAACTATAAAAACGCCCGCGGACTCATCCGGCGCATTGACCGCGATGAGCTGATGGCGGCCCTGCTCACCGAATATCTCGATCTGTGATGAACCGCCTGCCCGCACGTATTCTCACCCCGCGCCTGCCTCCCGTCACCCGGATTGCAGTCGGATCGCTCACCGTTTCCTCCATGCAGGCAAATCTGCCCGAAGACGAGGGTGCCGCTGTCCTCGCCTATGCGTTCGACTCCGGCATCAATTTCGTCGATACAGCGCAGTATTACGAAAATTATCCTCTCATCCGCGCCGCACTCAGACGCTGCAAAAATCCCGACAGAGTCATGCTGTCCACCAAAACCTATGCGTGGTCGAAAGAACTCGCCATAGAAGCCGTCGAACAGGCAAGACAGGAGACCGGGCGCGACGTCATTGACCTCTTCATGCTTCATGAGCAGGAGAGCTATGATACCCTGCGCGGTCACCGGGAAGCACTCGACACCCTCTTTGAATACCGCGAAAAAGGCATCATCCGCGCGGTCGGTGCTTCCACGCATCATACCGCGCTCGTTCATGGTCTTATCCGCCTCGCAGACGAAGGACTCACCCCCGATGTCTGCCATCCCCTCTATAACATGGAAGGCATCGGCATCGCGGACGGAAGCGAACGGGATATGGCAGCCGCACTCACCGAAGCTCACGCACGCGGCATCGGCATTTTTGCCATGAAAGCGCTCGGAGGCGGACACCTCTGCTGCTCTGCCGAGGCTGCCCTCCGCTTTGTCCTCAATCAGCCCTTCATTGACGCCGCCGCTGTCGGTATGCAGTCCTTTGAAGAAGTGGACGCAAATATCCGCTTCCTCGTCACCGGCTCCTTCTCCGACGACGACAAGAAACGGCTCGCCGCCAAACATCGCACCCTCCATGTCGAGGAATACTGCGAAGGCTGCGGAAACTGCGTCCGGAGATGTTCCGAAGGCGCACTCTCCCTCCAGCCTGTCACCGACAGCCGCCCCCCCGCCGCCGACTTCTCCGCACAGCTCGCCGAAGAAGCCGGAATCCGGCAGAACAGCGGGGATAAACTGCGCGCCGTGCCGGATAACGCCAAATGCGTCCGATGCGGCTACTGCACCAAAGTCTGCCCCGTTTTTGCTCTGAAAGTTTATTGATTTACCAAGGTGACCTATGCAAATTTTCCGCCTCGCACCGGGAAATCCCGCCCGTATTTTCCCGGATGCCGTGCCGCACAGCGCCGTTTTTCTCCTCGGCTGCTTCGACGGTGTCCATACCGGGCATCAGACCCTTCTCAGCCGGGCACGCGCAATGGCAGAGAACCATGTCCCCGTCGTCGTGTGGACCATGGAGAACCATAAAAAAGCCTCCGTGCAGTCCGGTTTGCTCACCACCGCAGAGGAAAAACTCGCGCTCTTTCACCGCTTCGGCGCAGACTATGCCGTACTGGAAAACTTTGAAGACCTTTGCGGCCTCGACGGAAGAACCTTCTTTGAAACCCATATCATAGCACCCTTCTCCCCTTCCGCCGTTGTCTGCGGAGAAAACTTCCGCTTCGGGAAAAATGCCGCCTGCGGTGCCGATGATCTTTCCGCCTTCGCAAAGCAGGCAGATATCCGCTGTACCGTGTGCAGCCTCCTCACAAGCCAAAGCACCCCCGTCTCCTCCACGGAAATCAGGAAAAAAATCCTTGCAGGCGACGTGAAATCCGCGCACGCCCTCCTCGGCTATCCCTATACCGTAACCGCACCCGTACTGCACGGCAAAGCACTCGGCAGAACCATCGGATGCCCCACTGTCAACCAGCGCCTCCCGAAAGAGAAAGTCATGCCCGCACGCGGCGTATATGCCTGCACCGTCTCCTTTACCCAAAACGGTACGGACTTCACCCGGCAGGGCGTGTGCAATATCGGCTCCCGTCCCACCGTCAATGCGGACGAAAGCGATATCACCCTTGAAACCTTCATCCTCGATTTTTCCGCCGACCTCTACGGTCTCCCCCTAACCACCCGCCTTTATGACCGCATCCGCGGAGAACAAGCCTTCGCCGATGTCCATGCCCTCTCCGAGCAGATCCGCCGCGACGCAGAAACCGCACGAACCCTTCTCGCCGGCGTCCCTCTCCTGTGAAAAATACCATTTCAGGAAACATGATCATGAAATTCTCCAACCTCCGGAAAACCGCCGCTGTCTTCCTCGCTCTGATCACGCTCACCCTCTTTGCCGTCCCCTGCTTTGCGGACAGCGAAATCCCCCCCGAGCCGCCGATCGAATATGCCAGGGCAGCGGTTTTATATAACTTTGAAAATGACCGCATCCTCTTCGAGCACAACGCCGCAGAAACGGTCTACCCCGCATCGACAGTCAAAATCATGACCGCCATCGTCATCATGGAGCACTATGCGGATAAGCTCAATACCCCCATCACCGTCACACAGGCAATGCTCGACGAAGTCTCCGGCAACCGCATCGGCTTTTCCGTGGGCGAAGTCGTCACCGTGGAGCAGATGCTCAACTGTATGCTCGTCAATTCCGCGAACGACGCCGCCATCATCCTCGCTCACGCCTGCGCGGGAAGCACCGCCGCGTTTGTGAAGAAGATGAACGAAAAAGCCGCGTGGATCGGTGCATACAATACCGTCTATACCAACCCCACCGGGATGCATCATGACGATATGGTTACCACCGCACGGGATACCGCTGTCATCGCCAAATACGCTTACGCGATCCCGGGCTTTATCGACATCACCTCTACCCCCAAGTACGTCATGGACGCCACCAACGTCAGCACCTTCCGCTCCATTTATAACCGCAACTGCATGATTTCAAAGTACTACAGCGTGGAGTATTACTACAGCCGCGCCGTTGGAATGAACGCCGGTGCCACCACACAGGGCGGATATGCACTCTGCGCTGTGGCGGAAGACGGTGAAAGCGGACTCACCTACCTTGCGGTTGTCCTCGGCGCGGAAAGCGTGGACGGGGTTCTCTATAACTATATCAATGCAGAATCCATGCTCGACTGGGCATACGCCGCCTATGACTACGTCACCGTGCTGTCGTCGAAAAAAATGATCTGCGAACTCTCCGTCCGCCTCTCCTCTACCCTCGATTACGTCACCCTCGTCCCCGCAAAGGATATCACCGTCTATATGCCCGCATCCGTCAACGTGGCTGAGGACATCCGGTACAGCTATAATACCTACGCCGATGTTCTCGACGCACCCGTACAGTCCGGACAGGAAGCCGGAACCATCACCGTTCTGTACGGAGACGAAATTCTCGGAAGCTGTCCCCTGATCACGACTTCCAGCATCACCCGGAGCGAATTTCTTCATTTTCTCGCACAGGTAGAGGACTTCTCCCACGGCAGATTCTTCCGCGGAACCGTTATTTCCGTCGTCGTGCTGGCTGTTCTCTACGTTTTCATCAAAGCCGGACTGCGTGAACGCAAACTCCGCCGTACCAGAGGCGAATGGAGACGCTGATCCGTCCCCCTGTACCGTCATAACAAAAAAAGCGGCTCCCGCTCCCGGAAAAACCGGAATACGGAAGCCGTTTTCTGTTTTTGTATCAAAGACTATGCCGTATCTTACAGGGACTGAATGTCAACCATTGCGCGGCGCTGCGCGGACAGCTCGACAGCTTCAATGATGCGGGAACATTCCACACCGTCTCTGAAGTCGGGCATCGTGGGCTTGTCGAGGGCAATGGACTGCATGAATTCATAGAATTCGTGTACAAAGGTGTGTTCATAGCCGATGACATGACCAACAGGCCACCAATGCGTCATGTACGGGTGTCCGCCTTCGCTTGCCTGAATGAGATGGAAGCCCTGCAGACCTTCTTCGTCATCCGCAGAGAAGTATTCCAGTTCGTTCATGCGTTCAAAGGTGAACTTGATGCTGCCGCGGTCACCGGAAACTTCAATAAAGAGGTCGTTCTTGTGTCCTGCGGAGAAGCGCGTTGCTTCAAAAACGCCCAGCGCACCGTTTTCAAATTCCGCTACGAATACCGATCCGTCGTCTACGTCTACTTCGCCTCTGGGTGCATCTGCCTGTGCGTTCGCGGTCAGCCCTTCCATACGTTCCACGATCGGACGGCTCTTGATAAAGGTCTTCTGCATACCCATAACCGACTTGAAATCGCCGACCAGGAAACGCGCCAGGTCAATAAAGTGTGCGCCGAGGTCTCCGAGAGAACCGGAACCGCAGATGGACTTCTGCAGACGCCATACCAGCGGGAATTCCGGATCCGTGATGAAGTCCTGCAGATAGTACGCGCGTACGTGGCGGATAGTGCCCAGCTTGCCTTCGGAAATGATCTTCTTCGCCAGCTGAATTGCCGGAGCAAAACGGTAGTTGAAGCCGATCTGGTGCTTGATGCCCGCGGTCTGCGCAGCTTCCAGCATCCGGCGTGCGTCCGCAAGATTGAGCGCCAGCGGCTTTTCACAGAAGACGTGCTTGCCGTTCTGCGCTGCTGCAATGGCGATGTCGCAGTGCGTATTCGAGGGAGCGGTAATATCGATTACATCAATGTCTTCCCGTGCAATGAGCTTTTCCCACGAGGTTTCATATTCGTCCCAGCCGAACTTCTTCGCAGACTGCGCTACCCACTGTTCGTCGCGTCCGCAGATGCACTTCATGCGGATGTCCGCATCAAGATCGAAAAACATGGGAAGACGTGCGAGCGCGTTGGAATGCGCCTTGCCCATAAACTTGTAGCCTACCAGACCAATGTTGAGTTGTTTCATCTGTACTTCCTTTCGCTTGATCAAAATCAGGTGTATGGTGATCCTCACTATACAAAGGATACATGAATTCCCCGTTTCTGTCAAGTATTTTTTGCTTTCCGGCACAAATTTTTTTCTTAAAACAGACGTTTTTCCTCCCGCCGGTTTCTCCGTGCCTTAAAAAATCCGCGCAGCACGATTTTTCATCGTTTTTTCATTGTTTTTCCATAACTTTGTGAATACAAATTGACATTTGCATGAAAATTGTATATAATTAGGTATCCTCAAAAAATACATCCGAAAGGAAACCTGTCATGAATCAAAGAGAAAAATTCGGTTCGCGGCTTGGGTTCATTCTCATCTCCGCGGGCTGCGCAATCGGACTCGGAAATGTCTACCGCTTCCCGATTATCACCGGAGCGTACGGCGGCGCGTTCTTCGTGCTCATCTACCTTGCGTTCCTCGTTCTGCTCGGACTGCCCGTCATGTGCTGCGAACTTGCAGTCGGACGCGCCAGCCAGCGAAGCATCGCAACCTCCTTTGAAGTCCTCGAAAAGCCCGGCCAGAAATGGCACCTGATGAAGTACCTCGGCGTTGCCGGCAACTACCTGCTCATGATGTTCTATACCTGCATCGCGGGCTGGATGCTCATCTACTTCTTCCAGTACCTCACCGGCGGCAGCATCATGGAAACCCCTGCCGCAGACCTCGGCGCTTTCTTCGGCGGTCTCGTATCGAATCTGCCCCTGCAGCTTCTGACCACCTTTGCAACCATCATCCTCTGCTTCCTCGTCTGTGCGATGGGTCTGCAGAAGGGTGTGGAACGCATCACCAAGGTTATGATGGTGCTCCTCTTCGTCCTCATCATCGGGCTGGGCATCTATGCGTGCACCCTTTCCGGCTCCGGCGCAGGCTTGAAGTTCTACCTGATCCCCTCTCTTGAAAATATCAAGAACGCCGGCGTATGGACAACCATCAACGCGGCAATGGGTCAGTCCTTCTTCACGCTCTCTGTCGGTATCGGCTCCATCGCCATCTTCGGCAGCTACATCGGCAAGGACCGCTCCCTCCTCGGCGAAGCGACCACCATCGTTACCCTCGACACCATGATCGCCCTTCTCTCCGGCGTTATCATCTTCCCGGCATGCTTTACTTACCTCGGCGGCGTCAATGTAGACGCATCCTCCGTAGGCGCAACCTTCCTCTTCACCACGCTGTCCTCCATTTTCAACGCAATGCCCGGCGGACGCATCATCGGTGCGCTCTTCTTCCTGTTCATGATTTTTGCGGCATACTCCACCGTTATCGCCGTATTTGAAAACATCATGTCCTTCTGGCTCGACACCACCAAGCTCAAGCGTCCCGTCGTCGCGCTGATCAACATCGGACTGATGATGGTGCTCTGCCTCCCCGCAGTCTTCAGCCTGAACATCTGGGGCGACTTCACCATCCTCGGCTACGGCTTCCTCGACCTCGAAGACAAGATCGTGTCGAACCTCTTACTCCCCATCGGTTCTCTTCTGTACGTCATCTTCTGTACACACCGCTACGGCTGGGGCTGGGATAAGTTCTTCGCGGAAGTCAATGCCGGTCAGGGCGCGAAGTTCCCGAAGTGGATGAAAATCTATATGCAGTGGATTCTCCCCATCATCATTGCAGTGGTTCTCATCGTATCCGTCATCGCCATTTTCTGACAGCAGACTAAAACAAAAAAAACAAAATAACCAGTATAACAAAAGACAGGCATCGGAACTGAACCGGTGCCTGCTTTGTTTTTTGAATCGAAAAGTTTACGCTATAGCCTCGCCGCACATATTTATCTTGACACGAGCAGAAAAACCATGTATAATGAAGATAAATCACTCTACTTTCGTCTCGTATAAAATAACAATATGCATTGATCAGAGGGGATATATGGAAAGTGTTGTTTTCATTAAAAAGATATTGACCGGCATAGGAACAGCCGTACTGGTATTCCTCGGTGTATTCGTATATTCCTTCATGGGCTCAAAAATATCGGACAGCGATCCTTCTCCACAGGCATATGGCTATGATTCGCTTGCATATGCAGCAGAACCGGTGATGAAAATATATGTGTGGCAGATCGGTGAACAGACATCGCGCGGAGATTTTCTGAAATCCGATCATTCTATTGCCGAACTGCCCACGGACGGTTCAGCGTCCGCAAACAATGTATACAACCTCGCAAAAATCGGTCTCGATTCCTCACATACCACCATTCAGATTGATTATGACGGCGAAATCAAAGGAAATTACCAATATTCGTATGCAGACGCTGTTTATTATATGAAGACGGATGACTATGCTCCGTGGGGATATTTTGCATTTGAAAATAAAGATATACTGAACAACGGTGACGGAACATTCGCCGGAAATCATTCTGTAACCATCAACGTCGATGATTCGTGTGCGTGGCTGGCAGCAGATAAAGAACTGAAATCCGCTGAAAAAAATTATGCAGCAGACATTATCAGCTTCAGAGAAGAAACGGGCAATTTCAAATACGAAGACATTTACCGGATGCAGAAGATAACCGAAGTGTATGATCATGTGCCGGATGAAATTAAGCATTTTGAACGTGTTATGCTGACAACCCATCTGTATGTGAATGCAATGCACCCGACAAAGCCGGAAACCGCAGTTGCTTCAGCGGATATTGAAATCACATCGTATTCCGAATGGATCAATTTTCATACAGCCTCGCAAAAGGAACGGGAGCTTTTCACCGAATCCGGCTTAACAAACACCCCGTATTCCACCGTCACCGTAGTTTCCTACGAGCAGTCTGACAGCTTTTCTATGGAGTAAAAGCCGTTGCTTTATCCGTTTCACGGACGATTTCCGCTGCGTTTCTTTACTTTTTCCCCAGCCGCCGGTCCGCTTCATCGAGCACTTTCCTGTACGGCATCAGCATTCCGTCCGTCATCTGCGAACCGATCTTCGATTTCAGCTTGTCCGACGCAAGCATCCCGCCGACAAGATACATCGCCAGCATCCGGGGCCACTGCTTCTGCGGGAAATCATACTGCCCGTGTTCCCTGTAGAACCGGTGATCCGCCTTCATCATCCCCTGCATCGTCCAGATCAGATCGCGGAAAATCTTCATCCCGCCGACACCGTAGAAGTTTGACGGCTGTGTATACCGGTGATCCAGCGCATACATAAGCACCTTTGCCAGACGGTCGATTTCCGCATCGGGATCCCGCTCGTCCGTCGCCGTGCCGCAGAGATAATTCCCCCCGACCGATGCCCGTCCTTCTATCACCATGCGCAGATTCATTTCCTCCGAATACGCGCCGGAAATCAGATACCCGCCGGGCATACCCATCGTCACCGTGCGGTGCCCGTTGCAGAACTGCCGGTCGTCGTACATCTTGAACCGCGCACCCATCGAATGATCCTTCACCGTGAACGCATAGATAATCGCCGACGCTGTCTGCAAATTGTCACGCAGGAACGAGTCAAAACCGTCTTTATATATGCACTTCCCGTCCGCAGCACAGCCGAAACAGCCGAGACACCCGCCGGAAAACGGATATTCTCTGAGATTCACCACACGGCTGCGGCAGGGCAATACCGCCTGAAACCGCGCAATCATCGCACAAAGCTGTCCGTCGTCCTGCGCCAGATCGGTGACAATCACAATTTCGTGTTCTTTCGTCTTTTTCACCGGCTGCACAACCGTCACAGGTACCTTCGGCATCCTTTCGCGCAGTACGGGAGCCGGATCGGTACAGTCGTTTGCCGCGCACCAGAGCGTGTGACGGAAGAACGCAAGCGCATCCCGCTGTCCCTCCCGCTTCGTCAGATCGTCCATGTCCGCCGACAGCCCGCGCAGAACCCGCATCCCGAGATCATGCGCATTGTCCTCGAGATACCGGTGCGCAGTCACATCGTAAAAATGCTTCGACGTCGAAATCTGCGTCATGAACCTGCCGGAAAGATCCGCGCCCGATTCCTTCACCAGCTCCACAAACCGATGCAGCTGACTCGGGCATAAGAAGGTGTAAACCGGGTAGGAAAACAGAATCATATCCGCCTTTTCCAGCATCGCCTTCGCATCCGAAAAATCCTTCTCCAGCGCACGGATCCGCTGTCCCGCATGAAGATAGGTGAATGTGTGCTTAGGAAAATGCTTTTCGATATAATATACAGTCTGCAGAGTTACGCTGTTCTTCCCCTTCGGCGACCCGTTGACAACCAGAATGTTCATCTTTTTCCTCCATACTTTTGTTTTGAAAATATTTGATATCCTGATTATACGACATCCCCCGGTGTTTGTCAATGGAAAGCCGTGCCTGCCCCTCTTTTCCCGGCATATATACTCCGAATTTCTGTATAAAAATGTAGATTTCAACAAAATCCCCTTGCAATCCGCACAGTTTCATGGTATAATCGCTTTGAATACATATTCTTTCATACAGGAGGATCCCATGGGAAAATTCGTTATCAGAAAGACCGCTACCGGCGTGAAGTTCGACCTCAAGGCTTCCAACGGTCAGGTCATCGCTACCAGTGAAATCTACACCACCGACGCAGCCTGCAAAAACGGCGTGGAAAGCGTCAGAAAATGCTCCGCAGGTGAAATCGAAGACCAGACTGTGGAACCCGTTGAAGCAAAGAAGCACCCGAAGTTTGAGCTGTACACCGACAAAGCCGGCGAATACCGCTTCCGCCTCAAGGCAAGAAACGGTGAAGTCATCGCTACCAGCGAAGGCTACAAGGCAAAGGACAGCGCACTGAACGGCATCGAAAGCGTTAAGAAGAACGCACCCGAAGCCGAACTTGTCATCGAAGAATAAGCAGAACGAAAAAAGCTGTATCGGAATGCATGACCCGGTACAGCTTTTTTTGCGTCCGAAAACAAAAAGAAGCCCCGCAGGACTTCCTTTGTTTGTTCAGCTGACTCAGATGAGTTCCTTAACCTTGGAGCTCTTACCAACTCTGTCACGGAGATAGTACAGCTTCGCACGGCGAACTTTACCGCGGCGGATGATGTCTACCTTAGCAACGTGGGGAGAGTGGAGGGGGAAGGTCTTTTCAACACCGCAGCCGTATGCTACACGGCGAACAGTAAAGGTTTCGGAGATGCCGCCGCCATGCTTGGAGATAACGGTACCTTCAAACATCTGGATTCTTTCGCGGTTGCCTTCTTTGATGAGGTTGTGAACACGGATGGTGTCACCGATGTTGAAGGAAGGTGCGTTTTCCTTCAGCTGCTCTCTGGAAAAAGCGTCGAGTTTGTTCATTGGAATCGACTCCTTTCAAAAATCAAAGCATTCGTGCGGAGCTTCGCAGAGGACTGCTTCGTTAATCACGTGTGCGGGATTTCCTGCACATACGGCAGACATTATACCACACTTTCCGCGCCTTGGCAAGGGGTTTTGGAAAAATATTTTCCTGTTCCGACGGATTTTTGATAATAATTTACATTTTATTTACATTTAAATTTACTGTAAATTTTCAGAAACCGATCTGTAAACAATGCATTTTTCTCTTGACAATTTCAAATTTCTCTTGACTTCGCGCGACAACTGTGATAAAATCGTATACTGATATAGCTTCGCCCAAATGGACTTTTACGCTTTTTACTCCCTTATATTATATATAGTCACAGCGCACAAAAAGCGGCGGTCCCGGGCACAAGTTTTTAGAATGGAGTGATAGCTCGATGGTTAAACCTCAAAGAGTAGGAAAAAACATACGAATGAGTTTCTCCAAAATCGAAGAGCCGCTTGAAATGCCAAGCCTCATCGAGGTGCAGAAGGAATCGTTCAACTGGTTCCTCGAAAAAGGACTCATGGAAGTTCTCGAGGACGTATCCCCTATAACCGACTACTCCGGCAACCTGTTTATTGATTTTGTCGGTTATTCCCTTGACGCAAAGCCGAAATACCCCGTGGAAGAATGCAAGGAACGCGACGTCAACTATGCAGCCCCCCTCAAAGTGGACGTGCGTCTCACCAATAAGCTCACCGACGAAGTCAAGCAGTCTTCCATCTTCATGGGCGACTTCCCGCTGATGACCGACAAGGGTACCTTCGTCATCAACGGCGCGGAACGTGTCATCGTCTCCCAGATCGTCCGTTCCCCCGGCATCTATTACGACAGCACCATTGACAAATCCGGCAAGAAGATCTTCACCGCAACGGTCATCCCCTACCGCGGCGCATGGCTCGAATACGAAACCGACTCGAGCGACGTCTTCTATGTCCGCATTGATAAAAACCGCAAGCTCCCCGTCACCATCCTCATCCGCGCGCTCGGCATCCAGAGCCGTGAAGAAATCGAGGAAGTGTTCGGTGCGGAAACCAAGCTCACCATGACCTTGGACAAGGAAAGCTGCGAACAGCGCGCCATCGAAAACAAGACCTCCATCCGCGACGAAGCGCTCAAGGAAATCTACTCCAAGCTCCGTCCCGGCGAACCCGCCATCGTTGAATCCGCGGAAATTCTCATGAACGGTCTGTTCTTCGACCCCAAGCGCTACGACCTCTATCCCGTAGGCCGCCACAAATACGACAAGAAGCTCGCTCTCGGCGCAAGAATTGCGGGACAGACCCTCACCCGTCCCGTTGTCAGCCCCCTCACCGGTGAATTCCTCTTTGAAGAAGGACACACCCTTACCGCTGACGATGCAATGACCATCGAACGTGCGGGCGTGTGCGAAGTCTACCTCGAAATGGAAGACAAGACCGAAGTCAAGGTCTTCTCCAACGGCGCGGTTGACCCCGTTTACATCCTCGGCTACGACCTGAAGGATTCCGGCGTCAACGAAAAATGCCGTCTCGACGTTCTTCTTGAAATCATGGAAAACTGCGCGGGCGACGAAGAAGCGATCCGTGCCGAAGCAAAGCGCCGCATTGCGGAACTCTGCCCGAAGCACATCACCCGCGAAGACATCCTTTCCTCCATCAACTACCTGCTCGCTCTGTCCCACGACATCGGCGTAACGGACGACATCGACCACCTCGGCAACCGTCGTCTGCGCAGTGTAGGCGAACTGCTCCAGAACCAGCTCCGCATCGGTCTGGCAAGAATGGACAAGATTGTCAAGGAAAGAATGAACATTCAGGACAGCGAGTCCCTCTCTCCCCAGACGCTCATCAACATCCGCCCCGTTGTTACCGCTATCCGTGAGTTCTTCGGCAGCTCCCCGCTCTCCCAGTTCATGGACCAGAACAACCCGCTTGCAGAGCTGACGCACAAGAGACGTCTCTCCGCACTCGGCCCCGGCGGTTTGTCCAGAGACCGTGCATCCTTTGAAGTCCGTGACGTTCACTATACGCATTACGGCAGAATGTGCCCGATCGAAACGCCTGAAGGTCCGAACATCGGTCTGATTTCCTACCTTTCCACCTACGCAAAGATTTCCCCCTACGGCTTCATTGAAGCTCCCTTCCGCAAGGTCGTTCACGAAACGCTGGAAGACGGTACCGTCCGTCACCGCGTCACCAACGAAATCGAATACATGACCGCGGATATCGAAGACGCATACATCACCGTACAGGCAAACGAGCCGCTCGATGAAAATATGTGCTTCAAGAACAAGAAAGTTACTGCCCGTGACCGCGGGGAAATCATGGAAGTCGATCCGTCCGTTGTTTCCTACATGGACGTATCGCCGAAGATGGTTGTATCCGTTGCGACCGCATGCATCCCGTTCCTTGAAAACGATGACAACTCCCGTGCACTCATGGGTTCCAACATGCAGAAGCAGGCTGTTCCGCTTCTCATGACCGACTCTCCCATCGTCGGCACCGGTATGGAATACAAAGCTGCCATCGACTCCGGCGTTGTCGTTGTTGCTGAAAACAGCGGCTGGGCGGAAAGCGTTACGGCGGATGAAATCGTCATCCACTGCGACGACGGACACAAGGACACCTACCACCTCATCACGTTCAAG
>JAFQLN010000094.1 GCA_017414585.1 Clostridia bacterium
AACCGATCTTTTCTTCTGTGCCGCTCCGTCCGAAGCGCAGAAGCAGTACGCACAGGAAAAGAACGTACAGCTTGTCTATGTTCCCGTGGGACTGGAGGCCTTTGTGTTCTTCGTGAATGAAAACAATCCCGTGGATAATCTCACAGTCGATCAGATACGCGACATCTACGCAGGCGTTTACACAAACTGGGCGCAGCTCGGCGGCGTGAACCGTCTGATCAATCCTGTCACCAGACTTGCGGGAAGCGGCAGTCAGTCGGCAATGGATGCATTCATGGGAGATCGAACGATTGCGCAAAAATCTCCTCTCGCTGTAATCGGTGCTTCAGTCGGCTTTTCCTTCCGCTATTACATGGACGGCATGGTAGGCAACAAACAGGTGAAAATGCTCTCTTTGAACGGTGTATATCCCAGTGCGGAAAACATTCGGAATGGTTCTTATCCCGTCATTGCCCAGTTCTATGCCGTTTACCGCGCAGACAACGAAAATGAGAATATTCCTGTCCTCATCGACTGGATTTTATCGGAAGAAGGACAAACGCTCATCGAAAAGTGCGGTTATGTCCGTCTCCCTTAAAATATATCCAAGCATAAATTGCCCCCGAATCAGCCCGCAGGATAGCATCCTCTCAGCGACTGACCAAGGGGCATTATTTGATAAACACGGAAAGAAATTACAAAAAATCAACGAAAGATATTGCAATACAGCTTCTTTTTTTGTATAATAATGGTATTCCCGAAATGATCGGACTTATAAAAAACGACCATGAATCAGTGCATGATTCTGCACTTTTGCATCATCAATCAGGAGGAAACACTATGCGTATTCATATTATCGCCTGCCGGATTTTCGCACGGGAGCTGAGCAATCTGGCTTCTCTGAGCAGCAACACGGTCGATATCACATGGGTCGGACGCGGTCTGCACAACGAACCGGATAAACTGCGCCGGCATCTCTGCGATGTTGTTGACGATATCTACAGACAGATCGAAACCGGAGCACTCGAACACCGCCCGGATTACATCGTACTGGGGTACGGTCTGTGTTCTAACGGTGTCGTCGGCGTGCGGTGCCGCGATATTCCGATTGTAGTCCCGCGTACGGACGACTGCATCGCTCTGTTCATGGGATCGCAGGCGCGCTATCTCAAAGAATTCTATGAAGCGGACGGTGCGTTCTGGCTCAACAGTGCGTGGTTTGAACAAAGCGTCAGCCCCATGGATGCCGAAATCCTCCGCAGACGTAAATGGCAGGAATACGCCGAAAAATACGGCGAAGACAATGCCGATTATCTCATGGAAATCGAAAGCAGCTGGATGAGCAATTATTCCACGCTGGGATATATTCACTCCAGCATTTTTGACAGCCCGGAACACCTGGAAATTGCGCGCCGGGGAGCGGAGGAAAAAGGCTGGCAGATGCGGGAGCTGAACGATGATCTGCGGCTTCTGCGTATGATGGTAAACGGCACATGGAACGAAGAGGAATTTCTCATTCTCAAGCCCGGCGAACGCATCGCTCCCGATTATACGGGTCTGAAACTGAAAGCAGAACCGGATGCCTGAGCAGACGAACCGCTTTTCTACACAATCCCACACGTGATCTAAAGGAGATATTTATGCGTCCGAATATTCTTTTCATTCTCAGCGATGACCAGGGTGCATGGGCTATGCGCTGTGCAGGAAACCATGACATTCACACGCCCAATCTCGACCGGCTTGCCGCTGAAGGCGTTCGGTTTGAAAATTTCTACTGCGCCTCCCCGGTCTGCTCCCCTGCACGCGCATCCATTATTACCGGGGAAATGCCGTCCTGTCACGGTGTGCACGACTGGCTCTGCCGCGGCAATGTGCAGGGAGATGCGCATCCCTATATGAGCGAACACCCGCATTTCCGTTCGGATGTCGGCATTGAGTATCTGGAAGGACATCCCTCATACATTGCAGTCCTTGCCGAAAACGGGTACAACTGTGCCTTGAGCGGCAAGTGGCATCTCGGCAATCAGGATCATCCCAAGGAAGGTTTTTCCGGCTGGTTTACCATTTCCGGCGGCGGCTGTGCTTACTATTCTCCCGACTTTTTTGAAAACGGCAGATTCACCGTCTCCCACGATTATGTCACCGACGTGATCACCGACCGTGCACTCGCCTTTCTGGATGAACTGGAACAGAAAGAAGAACCCTTCTGCCTGCAGGTTCATTATACCGCACCGCATTCCCCGTGGACGCCTGAAAATCACCCGGACGAATACCTCGCGCTGTACAAAGACTGTGCGTTCACTGCCACGCCGGATCTGCCGATTCATCCGTGTCAGCAAACCAGTGCCCCTCTCGGAGACACCCCCGAACGGCGGCGCGAAAATCTGACCGGGTATTATGCTGCCATATCCGCCATGGATGCGAACATCGGACGCCTGCTCGACAAACTGGATCGGGACGGACTGGCGGACAATACGGTTGTTATCTTTACGGCAGACAACGGCATGAACATGGGGCATCACGGAATCTGGGGCAAAGGCAACGGTACCTACCCGCCAAATATGTATGACACATCCGTAAAGGTTCCCTTCCTGATCCGCGCACCGTTTCTCACAAGAACCGGCATTACAGCACAGCGCAGCGCCTCGCACTGTGACCTGTTCCCCACCATTCTCGATATCGCTTCCGCTGATTACACCTTGAACGAGCATCAGCCGGGCAGCAGTCTCTGCGGATATCTGACCGACGGATGCCCCGATACGGCTGACAGTCCTTTCATCGCTATTTATGATGAATACGGCTTTGTACGGATGCTCCGCGGTGAACGGTACAAGCTGATCCGCCGCTACCGCCATAACGATGACGAGCTGTACGATATGCTTGAGGATCCCGATGAAACGCACAACCTGATTGACGAACCTGCTCTTGCCGATGTGGTGCGTGAAATGAGCGACCGTCTTGAAGCGTGGTTTGACCGATATGCGGATCCGAAATGCGACGGAAAGAATTCCCTGACGCTCACAGGCTCCGGACAGCGCGATCTGTGCTGGGAAACGGATGCGTTTGCGCACTGGAACCGGATGTATTATTCCGGAAACGACACGCTCGATGAACCGGTGCACAAGCTGTAAATTTTTGTGTCAATTCATAAAAGCAAACACTGCCGCTTCGCATGATCAGTCATGCATATACGGCAGTGTTTTTCTTATTATTTTCAAACCAATGCTTCTTCCGTGCACCCTGCACAGAGGACTGCCTCCGGTTTTACCACTTCCAGTTTGCAGCTGTGATGAAGCCGACCGCTTTTTCCATGGTAGCGCCGCGGCTGGTTTCCGTCGCAAGGCTGAGATCGCGGGGGTTGACGCTTGCTTCCGCGTAAACCTGATTTGCACCCGCCATCAGGCAGAGAATATCCGGTTCATGCACACCCATCGCACGTCTGGGCTTGATGAACAGCTTGGCAACCGCGCAGATTTTCGCAAGTTCAGCAGAGGAAATTTCTCCGCGTGCATGGAGCTTGGTTCCGGGCACGCAGGTACGCTTCATAACGGCAGCAACATCCGCACCGTACTTCTTTGCGCGCGCCATTTCCTCCACCAGTTCCTCGTGGGTATGTTCGGGACCGATGGGTTCAACGCAGTAATAGCGTTCCAGACCGACTTCGCACGCCGCTTCGATGGTACGTACACGCTGTTCGAGCGTCAGTTCGTTATCCACGCCTTCGCGGAGACGACAGACATGATATACACCGGTAAAGCCGACTCTGCGCAGTTCCTTTGCATACTGCAGATCGAAATCCCCGATATTTGCGACAAAGCGCATTTCTTTCGGAATATGTCTGCGGACTCTTTCGGCATATTCGAGAAAATCGTCGTTGGTGAAGTTGATTGTCGTCATCAGAAGGATTTCGTCCACCTTCTGCGCAACGAGGACTTCAGCCATTTTCTCCGTGGTTTCTACCGGGAGAATGAAGCTGTTATCCTTGGGGAACACGCTTTCCGCGAGAGCACAGAACGCACAGTTCCCGGGACAGGGAGACGCTTCCACGCCGATCTGCGTATAGATCGAACCGCGTCCCTGATACTGTGCACGGGATTCTGCATCCGCGATGCCCAGAAGCGTATAGTATTCCATGCTTCCCGTGGGGATGGAAAGAAGCTCGAGCGCGTCATCTCTGCTCAGTTCTGCGCCGGACTGTGCTTTTTCAAATAATTTTTTCATAATATTACCGTGACCGGCTTGCGGCTGATGCCTGCAGTCATGTCACTTCTCCTTATAGTTTTTCATGATATGATGGATACATCCCGTATTTTTCTTATCACAGGATTTTGACCGAAGCCTGCGGGAACCAGCCAGCCGCTTCGAGAATGCTTCTGCGGGCTGACAGTCCGTTGCCGTAGAGGACGGTGATCTGTCCGACATTTCCGGCATTTCCGGAAAACGGACGAAGCTCAACGAGGGGACCGACACAGTCTGCCACGTACACTTCCGTACCGATTTTGACAAAGCCCTTGATTCTGTATGTATCTTCCGCGAACATTTTCAGAAAGGACACCAGCCCTTCCGCTGTGAATCCGTCCACTTCCACGGTCAGATCACGCAGGGAGAGGTCGCGTGTACGGATTTCGGAAGTCCCTTCTTCGTCCGCCGGTGTGCTGCCGATTTCGAGAATCCATGCCGCTTCACACGCGCCGTATGTGGTTTCGTACACAGGGCGGTTCGGCTTCTGTGCTTTCGCAATGGTGCGGATATCGGCAATCTGCTCCGGTGAAGCGATATCGGTTTTATTGATCAGCACGAGATCGCTGACCGCCAGCTGCATCCGGCTGATTTTGTTGGACTGATAGACTTTATGGAATCTGGCACCGTCCACAAGGCAGACCGCTCCGGCATAGGTAAGACCGCTGTAGACCGGTCGGGAAAAGATGCTTTTCACCGCAGTCGGATCTGCCAGTCCGGATGCTTCCACAAAAATCAGGTCGGGGCTGTGCTTTTCGAGAATGGCGCTGACAGCTTCCTCAAACTGCTCGATTCTGCAGGAGCAGAAGATCGAACCGTTGTCAATTTCCGTCATGGCAATGCCCAGATGCCCGAGCAGTGTTCCGTCCACGCCGTTTTTTCCGAACTCATTGATGATGAGCGCTGTCTTCTGATCCGGAAACAAACGGACGAGTTTTTCAAGAAATGTGGTCTTCCCCGCTCCGAGAAAACCGGTAATAAGATAGAGTTTTGTCATAGAATCTCCTTCATAAACCAAACCGGACACCCAAATGAAAACATATTCCGCTCTTTGTTCAGCTCTTATAGTAGACTTAGTCAAGTATATGGGCTGAACAATGCGCACTTCCGCGCAGAGGAGTACGCCGGGAATCTGGGATACTCCTCTGCGGTTGTGCGTAAACATTACATAAATTCGCGGATAGCCTTCTCCAGTTCAGCCTTGGAGGGGATGATGGACTTATACTTCAGCTCACCGTTGATGTAGAGGGACGGAAGATTCGGAACACCCATCTTCTTGAAGCGGGCGATGTCTTCCTTGAGCGTGTACTTATAAATCTTATAGTCGATTTCATCGCCGAAGAGTGCCTTGATTTCGTCGGAAGCGGCAACCATGTAACCGCAGGCAGCGCAGGTTGCGGGGTCGAGCGTGCAGACTTCAACGAGGGGCTTCTTGAGATTTGCATAGTCGGGAAGTTCGATTTCGATTTCTTCTTCCTGTTCGCCGACATAGTCCTTGATCATTTCGCGTACTGCGTCAGTCTGCTGAACTGCCTGCATACAGCCGATGGTATTTTCAAACGGAACACCGAAGGGCATATCACAGCCGGAAGCTACAATCAGACCGGTCTTGTCTTCAAAGGAATCGAGGAGGTCCACACAGAACTTCATGTTATCCTGCTGGGTACCGTGAAGCATGGTGGTAGTCAGCGGAATATTACCTCCGCAGGAAACGCCGTACTTGTCGCAGATTTCCTTGGCTGCGTTGAGGTTGACGTTTTCGTCTACGGAAATACCGTTGCATCCGGTCTTGCACATTGCTTCGATGTTTCTGGTAGCATCGCCGCATACAAAGAAAGAAGAACGAACGCCGCGTTCAGCGATGTGTGCAAACAGAGCGGAGTACGGTTCGGAGATGAATTCTTCAAAGTGGTCGGTGGAAATCTGGGAAACGAGCGGGTCAACAACTGCGATAACATCCATGCCGGCATCCATGAAATAGTCCGCCATCTTGAATGCTACCTTGTTGCAGTATGCGAGCAGATCCTGTACGTATTCGTCGTTATCGTACATATCCATGAAAATGGTGCTGCCGCGGAGGTGGGATGCGAGGGTGAAAGGACCGGTGATCAGACCGAACAGAGCGGTGGTATCGCCGACAGCTTCCTTCACGCGGCGCATTGCGTTGCAGACAAGCGGAATACGTCCGTCATTCGGACCGGGAATCGTGCATTCGCAGGGAACAACGGGATCTTCGTCTTCGTCGCAGTCCAGCGGGTGGGAGGAAACGGAAGGCGGACCGTCATCAGCCCATACGAGATCACAGCCGAGGATTTCAGCTTCGATCTGCAGGTCAAAAATACAGCACTGACCATCGGGCTTGAACATACGGTTGACTTCGAGCAGGCATTCAACCATCTTGTCTTCATCCTGCAGGAATTCGGTCGCGGTGTAGCCCTTCAGTCTTGCGGAATACGCGCCTGCGAAGGGAATCCACGGAGCTCTCGGTGTCGGTTTGTGTTCAATAGCAGCGAGCAGCAGTTCTTTGGGTGTCATATGCAAACTCCTTCTGATTAAATATCGTTATTCAGGCATATTGCCTTCAGTGTATTCATTATATCATGAATTCACGCGATTGTATTGTCATTTCTTTTGTATTTTTGTTTTTTCTTTATATCTTTTTTCTATTTATCCGAAAGAGGAAAAATACGGAAATCTGTTTCGATAAAAAAATCCCCGCTTTCTTCTCGACAATCCCATAACTGTATGCTATAATAAAGAATACAAGCAATTGTTTTCCGGCAAAGTTTTCCGAAAAGGCAAAACTTTATCGGGGAAAGGATACGGCATATGGAAAACATCCATGAAAAATGTGCCTGTCAGGGATCGTTTCTCGACAAGTTCCTGCAGCCTGCGGTTCTGATTGTTCTCTCACGCGGAAGCAGTCACGGCTTTCAGATCATCACGGATCTCGAAAACAGCGGCATGGTAACCAGTCTTGATCCGGCAGGACTGTACCGTACACTCAAACGCATGGAGGAAACGGGGCTGGTCAGCTCCTTCTGGGACACGGATTCTTCCGCCAAGCCCAAGCGTGTCTACTCGATCACGCAGGAAGGACAGCACTGTCTGGAACGGTGGGCGGTTACTCTTCGTGATTACAGAAGCAGTATTGACAGGCTTCTTGAAGAAATCGGTAAAAACAGCGGCATGATAACAGACGACAGCCAGTCGGGAGCGGATTTTGAACAGTAAAGCCAGTGCAAAATTTGACATCAAGCTCGCCCATGAAATGGCGGATGCTTTTGCTGCCACCAGCGGACTGAAATGCAGCGTTTATCTCACCGACGGTCGGATGCTCTGTGAATGTTCCTACGAAAGATGCGGCTGCGATGTATGCAGAATGATTTCGGATGCGACAGGAGAAATCCCCGACTGTGCGAAAGTACACGGAGATGCAATCGAACAGGCTGAGCGTTTCGGCGGACGCTACATCTACTTCTGTCCTGTGGGGATGATGTTTTCAGCCTCCCCCATCATGATCGGCGGAAGTGCGGAAGGCGCTCTGATCGGCGGCGCTGTTCTCAGCACGGAAGCTGCGGAATATCTGGAAGAAGACAGCCGTGTCAGCCGGATTACCGATCCCGCCGTACTCGAAGCCGTTACCCGCAAGCTCGATGAAATCTCTCCTTATCAGCTTTCCCGGTTTGAAAAAATGTCTCTCCACCTGTTTGCGTCTACAGTGCTCATCAGCGACAGCAGCAGAGAGATGCTTGTTTCGCGGGAAAAAAACGATCAGCAGAACTCCATCGGCGAATATATCTATAATCTGAAGACCCAGGATGGGGACAAGCTGTATCCGATTCATACGGAAAACAGCCTGCGCGCCGCCATCGAAAACGGAGACAAAGCGGAAGCCAACCGTCTCCTGAACGAGATTCTCGGTTATATTTTCTTCCACTCCGGCGGGAATTTCCGGATTATCCGTGCGCGCGTAACGGAACTGCTCGTGATACTCTCCCGTGCGGCAATTTCCGGCGGCGTGAGCGTGGAGCAGTCCCTGCGCATATCCGAACGGCATATGCAGCAGCTGCAGTATCTGAGCACCTCGGACGACATCGCTTACTGGCTTGCGGGTGCGCTGAATCAGTATATCGGTCTGGTATTCAACATGATCGACATCAAGCATCGCAGTTCCATTTACGAAGCGGTGGAATACATCCGCGAGAATTATGCGCGCCGTCTTACCCTCGGAGAAGTAGCGGATCATGTCGGCTATTCGCAGGCGTATTTTTCCATGATCTTCAATCAGGAAATGAACTGCAGCTTCCGCACTTTTCTGAACGGCATCCGTGTAGACAAAAGCAAGCAGCTTCTTCTTTCCGGTAAGCTGTCGATTGCCGAAATCAGCGAAGTAACCGGATTTCCGGATCAAAGCTATTTCTGCAAAGTCTTCAAGCAGCAGACCGGCGTGACACCGGACAAATTCCGCAAATCCAACCGGCGGATCGACTATGAAAAAGAATACGGAAACTGACGGCAGTTTTCAATAAAATCCCCCGTTTTCAGCCGCTGTGACATCTCAGCCGACTGCTTCCGGGGGATTTCTTTTCTGTTATGCGCCCTTTTCCGTTTTCGGGAAAATGTTATCCTTCTCCGTTACGACACCGCTTTTATAAAGCGAAAGTGCATACGGTGCATCGAATGTATTTCCGCTGATCTCTGCCTGTGCGGCATATTCAAGCCGGATGGTGTGTGTTCCCGTACAGGCTTCACGGAAGGTGTTTCCGGTCAGCGTGAACATTCCGTGTACGAATTCCTCGCTGTTTTCGTTCATCACCTTCGGGGAACAGCAGATCACCGGCGCATCCGGATACCTCCGGTCATAATTGCATCCGATGATTTCATTATTCCGGAATACGATATGTCTTGTATAACCGGACTCATACCAGAAATTGCAGTCGTCTTCAATCAGCAGTGCCGGACCTTTCAGATGATAAAAGCGGTTGTTTTCTATCACCACTTCCCCGCGTGTTGTGCAGAGAATCCCGCGGCAGGCGATTGTGTCAATATTGCAGTTTGTGATATGTACATCGGGTGTCCATGCTGCGTTTTCCAGCACATCCTTACCTACAATGGTTTCTTCGGGAAGCTCCCGGTCCAAAGTCAGGCGGATATCCGTATCATTCAGGCGTTCCCATGCCGCAACAACAGCTTCCGCATACGGACGGAGTGTGTCCCAGCGGATGAATTCCACGGCATCGCCTGTTTCAAATGCCTGTATGCCCCATGTTTCTTTGTGCATAAAGCGCACTGTCACGGTTTTTCCCTCCGCTCCAACGATGCGAAGATGGGTTCCGTGAATATTGGCAAAGTCGTCCTGTGCGCCCCGTGCGTGGCATCCGTCGATCACGAGCTTGCCGCGGCATCCGGAAAACTGGAAGAAATCAGCCGTACTGGTGATGGTTCTTCCCTCTCCCGGCGTAAGATCACATCCGCGATAGGTGACATTTTCACAGAACTGTGCTGTCATCCCGAGCCCGTGCATGAACCGGATACGCAGATTCTCGAACAGAAGATTCCGGCATCGCTGCAGCAAAGCCCCTGTCTGATCTCGGACAATATTTCGGGTTTGAAAAATCTGTCCCAGGATATAGTCTTCAGCCCCGGAAGACGGAACAACACGCAGAGTCCGTTCATCCAGCTGTTCTATGGATTGAAACCGGAGCCGATCACTTCCCACCCAGCGGCTTTTTTCAGCGGCAGGATCGAAAATATGGACAAACTGTTTCGGACCGTCAGCGGGAAACTCCCAGTACGGCTGACCGTCAGCTCCGGTTTCTCCGGTCCAGAACAGCCGGTTTTCCTCCACGCGAAACTGTGTATCGGGACTGATCCGAATATCGTACACACTGCCGCTGCCGGAAAGAACCGTGAACTCCGCCATCGTCGGGCAGGCATAATCCACAGTCAGATTTCTGACGGTGATATCCTCACAGGCATCAAAGAGGAACGGCGTCATTTTCCCGTGAATCAGTATGACAGCCCCGTTTCCGTCAATGGTAATGCCGTGCTTTTTTCTGAGATAAATTGCCGCATTGCGCTTTCCATTCGGATTCTCATTGACCGCTGCGGTGTTGGTGCAGTAGTATCCGGTCAGTGCGTACGAATCATCCTGCCTGACATGGTAAACGCGATTCTGCTCCAGTGTTACAGTCGTTCCGTCAGAAATATCGAGAAAGTATCTGCTCAGTTCATTCATCGTTCTGTTCCCTTGTATTTCAGTCTGTGTTCTTTTCTGTGAGAACAGCCCGCTCAACAGCTCCTGCCAGTGCCGTTCCCATCTGTCTGTATCCGGTTATGGACGGATGTACCCAGTTCGTTCCGTGTCTGACCATAAAATCCGTGTACAGATTCTCCCGGCTGTCCGCCAGTTCAAATCCCGTGAAAGGCGAACAGGTAAGCAGCATCGGCGAAATAAAGATTTTCTCATCCCGCCGCTTGTCGTATTTTTCCAGCAAAGCACGGCAAGCCATTTTTATATTGTGCTCATACTGCTTTGCGCTTCCCCTGCAGCCCAGTTTGGATCCCCATGAATACTGATCCGATCCGAGAACGGGCAGATTGACAATGACTGCAGTCCTGCTGCTGACCTTTTTGATTTCCCCGATCATGGCATCCATATGCTGCATATATCTGTCGAGTGCTGCAGGCATATCCTGATAGGGGCAGGTCTGGAACTCGTTGGCGCCGAACAGAACGGAAACTACATCCGGAACATCGAAACCGTACCGTTCGAGATACCCCGCAAAATCAAACACGAATTTCGGGGCTGCGATTCTCTCCCCGGAAGAGGAATGCACAAGCTCATTGTTCTGCAGGTAATACTGATTCTCTCCGATTTCCTCCCGCCTCAGTCCGACAAAACCATACTCGTTCTCATGCCCGCTGTCCATGGCTTCTTTCATCCACCGGCTGCCGTAATACTGCTTTGCGGGAATTCCCTCCGGAAAGAGGAACGGGGATCGGCCTCCTTCCTGCTCTCTGCCGATACGCCAAAAAAAGTCCTCGCACCGCCAACCGCCGCGCCCCTCATGCCATATGAATCCGCTTCTTCTGATACCGATGGTACGCAGACCTTTCAGCTTGTTTGCCGCGTGTTCGATATACACGCCATCCTGCGTCATGCTGTCACCGATGCACAGAAGACTGATATCCCTGCCGCTCTTTTTCAGGATTCTGACCGTACAGCTTTTTTCGGCGAGCTTATGCCCGTATTCTTCGTAAACGGAAACAGTCAGCGGAAAACTTTCCACACCGTTCGGGAATCGTTCAATCCGCCACATATCGCCCATATTCGCACCGTAAGCACAGCTGATCTGAATATCCCACTCCTCTTTATACGGGTAAATCAGATTCTTATAGTAAATATTGTACTGTTCGTGATCAAGAGGAATACCGCCCTGATTTTCGAGATCCCTCAGGATGGAAATCTCATCCGGCAGCAAAATCAAAATGTTGTCTTTCATTGTACCTTCCCCTCAGATTTCTCCGCGAAGACGCCGGATTGTCAGCATCATTGCGTGTGCAGTGGTGAGTCTGCGGATTTTCGCACGGTCGTTTTTGCCGCTCCAATGCTTTGTTTCCGTGTAAATGCCGTTTTCGTCCGCAATGCCGAAGCAGACTGTGCCGACAGGCTTTTCGTCCGTTCCGCCGCCGGGACCGGCAATTCCGGTTACGGAAACAGCGATATCCGCACCGCAGACGTTCCGCGCTCCCGCAGCCATATATCCCGCACATTCTTCGGAAACCGCGCCGTGCGTTCCGATCGTTTCAGCCGGCACATCGAGCACATTGATTTTGACATCGTTGGCATAGGACACCACGCCGCCCATGAAGACATCGGATGCACCGGGAATATCACCGACACGTGAGGAAATCATGCCGCAGGTACAGCTCTCCGCCGTCGCCAGCGTTTTGTTCTTCTTGCGCAGTTCTGCAATCAGCGCCATAACCATCGCATTCTTTGCTTCAAACGGATCGTTTGTTTCAGCGAAAATATGCGGTGCTATATCGGTCTTTGCAATCTGCTCACACATATCGCGCGTCAGTTTTCTTGCTTTTGCTTCGTTTTCCGCCATAGCAGTAACACGGATACGGACTTCATGTTCGCAGGCATACGGTGCAACGGTGGGATTGACGGACTGCTCCATCAGCGGACGGAGAATCTGTTCAGCCGCCGACTCCCCGATTCCGTACAGATGCAGGTTGCGGCTGTAGATCACACGATCGGACAGCTTCGCAAGATAGGGTTTCACGCATTCTTCAAACATCGGCTCGCATTCCGAGGGAGGACCGGGAAGAAGGATAGCAATTTTCCGTTTTCCGTTAATTTCACCGTCGATGGCAAGACCGGGTGCCGTTCCCCATTTGTTATAGAAAACAACCGCGCCTTCCGGTACATACGCCTGCGAAAGATTGTTTTCCGTCATGGTTCTGCCGATCCGAGCGAAAAAGCGGACGAGATCATCCCGCACGGATTCGTCAAACAGCATTTTTCTGCCGAATGCATCAGCGGCAGCGAATTTTGTGATATCGTCACAGGTCGGACCGAGACCGCCTGTCATGATAACGATATCAGAGCGTTCAAGAGCCGTGCGGATTGCTTCGCGCAGTCTTTCGGGATTATCGCCCACAACCGTCTGGTGGTACGTGGAGAATCCGAGAGCGGCAATTTCTTTTGCAATGAACGCCGCGTCCGTATTGATGATGTCGCCGAGCAGAAGCTCCGTTCCGACACACAGAATTTCTGAAATCATAATTCCTCCGTGGATGACAGGTACATCCAAAAAATGTTCTCTGTACAGCAAAAGGCGGACTTACATCCGCCTTTATGATTATGCAGTTATTTTACCAGATAACCTTGTCGCCGCCCTTTTCGACGGATTCAAACGCGGTCATGATGACCTTGAGGATGCAGCGCATCTGGTCGTGGGTTACCATCTGTTCCGCTTCGCCGTCGATTGCCTTGACGAAGTTGCGGTAGTAGTCATGTACATCGGACACAGGCTTTTCGATATCGTATTCATCCACGGTGATGGAGTCACGCGGAGCCATGGTCTTGGTCAGACCGGACGCATTGACAACGGGAAGAACATCGGATTCATGCCATGCCTTGCACTTGACAACGTGTGCGGGAATGGTCCAGTGCGGGATGATTGCAGAGCCCTTCTTTGCGCGCATATAGAAGCGGGGCATATCAACAAAGTTGTAGGTACCGACT
>JAFQLN010000095.1 GCA_017414585.1 Clostridia bacterium
TGAACAAAGTTCATTCAGGGGAAGGCTTTGGTGCAGACCGAACGGACACCTGACAGATATACCTTCAACTTCAAATTTTTATATATAAGTAAACGCTGTTGCCGTAGGTGGAAAAAATGGAAAGAACTGCATAAAAAAACACAGCAGTATCAGAACCGCTGTGTTCCGTTTTATTATCAGTCAAACAGATCGAGCTGCTTTTTCTGTGCGATAAACAGACCGCGCATACAGTAGCGTGCGACGAAGGGGTCTTCGCAGGTGGCAATCTGTCCTTGGAGGAAGTTTTTGTATTCTTCATCGGACATGGCGTCGATTTCTCCGACCATGTTGTAGAGCATACCGTAAGTCGATGCGACGGTGAGGATCTTCATGCCGTATTCACGGGAAATATCGGTCATTTCATCGAGCGTCATGCCGTAGAACATATCGCAGTCATGGCTCTTTTCGACGTTCGCCAGCTTGCGGAACGCCTTGAGCTTATCGAGGTTGTTATATGTCCGCACCGCCGTGAAGTACTGACCGAGCGTCATGGCAAAGGGGGTCATGTATGTGAATGCGATGTATCCTTCCGGAGAGAGGACGCGCAGAGCTTCTCTGACGAGAGTTTCCCGTTCCGCCTTCGTCCTTGCGTGGTACATGGGACCAAGGGAAAGAACGATATCGAAGCTGCCGCTTTCAAACTGCGACAGATTACGCGGGCTTGCACAGTACGTTCCGGCAAGCATCTGGCTGCGGGAATCGCTGCGGATCGCTTCCACATGATCGGAGAGAAGGTCGCCCGCCGTAACGGAATAGCCGCGTTCTGCAAAACGGAACGCAAAGGTACCTTCGCCGGCTGCGCTGTCAAGGACTTTGCCCTCTGCGGGAAGATATTTATCGAAAAGATACTCGATAATCTTTGTTTCCGCTTGTGTCAGACGGTCTTTATTATGTTCTTCGCGGAACAAGCCGTAATATTCAAACATATTCATACTGCAGTCTCCCTGTAGATCGGCGGATGTCTCTTCCGGATGCCGCCGGTTGTCAGTTATTCGGAAACAAAACTTTTCCTATATAAATCATATCATAACACGTGCCGGATGTCAAGAGAAAAAATGAAATTTCGACAGATTTTCACAGAAATTTGTGATCTTCACTGTGTTTACAGATGTTAAATTGAACATTTTTCACGTATATCACAAATTCAAAGCATCGGCGTATATTTTCTCCGATATAAGATCAGGCACAGGGCATTTCTGCGAAAAAGGCACGCCCCTTGCAGACAGAGGTGTGCCTTCAGAAGTCAGATGGTGAGAGCGGGATTGTGGAGATCCAGCTTGAATACGGGCTTCATTTCACCGATGATTTCACCGGTTGCACAGCGGATATACTGCCGGGTGAAGCCGATGAGGTCGGTACTTTCGAGCTTTTCGATCATCTCCGCACAGGTTTCGGGTGCGAACTGACGCAGAAGCTCCTTGATGATGATCTGCCACGAGGTTTCGTTTCCGTCGTAGAGCTTGAACATGAAGCCGAGTTTTTCCTTCTTCAGTGCAAAAGCGTACACGGATGCCGCGCCTCCCTTGGCAACAATGTTTTCGTCATAGTTGAGCAGGGAGCAGATATATTCGTCTCCGCGGAGATACTTCGGATAGCGGTGCATCAGTTCCGTCATGCGCTAGGCGGCAGCGGCAAAGCCCGCTTCGGGAATGAGCGAGGGATCAGCCAGACGGAGGTAGGAGAGCGCAATTTTGTCTCCGGGCACGCCGAATACGGGTACGCCGCATCCGTCAACACCGATTTTGATATCCGCGTACGGCGTATCGGTAAAGAGAGAGATGGTATAACGAACCATACGCTGTGCCGCGGACTCGATCCGATGATAATTCTTCACACTGCCTGTGAGATAACGCTGCACGAGCATGAGAGCGATGTGTTTGGGGGTGCAGCCGTGGTAGATCTTGCGCGGTGCGGCACCTTCGCGGATCAGCCGGTTGGCGGTTGCTGGGTGATCGGGGTACTTCGGAAGCATAATGAGGTCATCTTCCGTAATGCCCGTTTTTTCCATGAGAGAAAGAATGAGGTCGGTATGGTGCTGTTCTCCGGCAATGGATCCGGCAAGCATCGCGCATTCCATATCGCTCAGTCCATAGAGCTTATCCAGCCCGAGAAGGAGTACCGGAAGCGCCTGAATCGGTTTGGATGACGAGCGGTAGAAGCATGGCTCCTGCCAGTTTCCGGCAGATGCGACCAATCCTTTTTCGCTGACAACGGCAATACATCCGCTGTGGAAATTTTCGGTCAGATCCCCGCGGGTTTCGATTGTAAGTACAGACATAATGAAAATCCTCCGATACAAAATCATCAAACGCCGATTCTCTGTCCAAAACTACGGACAGAAGGAATCGGCGGTTGGTTCCTGTTTCATTATAGCACATCTGTGCCTGTTTTTCCAGAGAATTGCTCAATCCCGTGTGGTTTTTCCGAAAAATGTTTTTGCGGAAAATACCGGAAAAACGGAAGGATTAAAGTCCCATTTCCGTCTTGATTTCAGCAAACTTCGCAACGATATCGCGGATATCGGCTTCCGTCAGTGCGGCGGAAATCTGTGTACGGATGCGCGCCTTGCCCTTCGGAACGACGGGATAGGAGAAAGCGACAACATAAACGCCCTTTTCCATCGCACGAGCCGCAAATTCGCCTGCCTTGTGTTCGTCATAGAGCATGATGGGCAGGATGGGAGAGCCGCGGAAGGTGACGTCCAGACCGAGCTTTGCGATTTCTTCTGCGAACAGCTTGGTGTTGTCGAACAGGCGGGTGCGGTAGGAGGGATCGGAATCGAGAAGGTCGAGAACCGCAATGGTTGCTTCACAGATTGCGGGAGCAACGGTGTTGGAGAACAGGTACGGACGGGAACGCTGACGAAGCAGGTCGATGATTTCCTTTCTGCCGCTGGTGTAGCCGCCGGACGCGCCGCCGAGTGCCTTGCCGAACGTACCGGTGATGATATCCACTCTGCCTTCCACGCCGCAGTATTCGGGAGTACCGTGACCGTGTTCGCCCATGAAGCCGACTGCGTGGCTGTCATCCACCATAACGAGTGCGTCGTATTCATCCGCGAGGTCGCAGATCGCCTGCAGGTTGGCTACGATGCCGTCCATGGAGAAAACGCCGTCGGTTGCGATAAGCTTGATGCGGCAGTCCTTGGCTTCTTCCAGCTTTGCACGCAGATCGTCCATGTCGTTGTTCTTATAGCGGAATCTCTGCGCCTTGCAGAGTCTTACGCCGTCGATGATGGAAGCGTGGTTGAGTTCGTCCGAGATAACGGCGTCTTCGGGTGTGAGCAGGGTTTCAAACAGACCGCCGTTTGCATCGAAGCAGGAGCTGTAGAGGATGGTATCATCCGTGCCGAGGAAGTCGGACAGACGCTTTTCGAGCTTCTTGTGGATTTCCTGTGTGCCGCAGATGAAGCGGACGGAGGAAAGACCGTAGCCCCACTTGTCATAGCTGTTCTTTGCCGCATTCACAACGGTTTCGTTGGAAGCGAGTCCGAGGTAGTTGTTTGCGCAGAGGTTAATCAGTTCCTTCCCGTTTGCAAGCACACGTGCACCCTGGGGAGTGGTGATAATCTTTTCGTTTTTCGCCATGCCGCCGGCTTCGATTTCTTCACAGATGCCGCGGAATACCTTGAGGGCAGATTTCATATTTGTAATCTCCTATCATAATTTCTGTCAGCCTGCAGTGCAGAACAGCATTGCCAAATCTGCACCCAAACCTTGTTCATCCTTATTGTAAAAAAGTTTTCGCGGAGGGGCTCGGGGCTGTCGCACTTAGAAAAAAATCCCGAAATGCGACAGCCTTGATTTGTATCCAGACTGTTTATTCGTTCTTTTTCTCCTTTAGCGAGGAGAAAAAGAACCAAAAAGAGGAACTTTATCAGAAGTCTTGGGTGTTTCGAGCTCTGCGGAGCTCGACAA
>JAFQLN010000096.1 GCA_017414585.1 Clostridia bacterium
ATCATAAAATGCGGTTTATCCAAATCATTCGGCGGGAGGAGCAAGCCCCTCCCCTACCGGATTTTGGTTATTTCTTTTACTGTCACCCATGCAGCAACTTCAAATTTCCCCGTTTGTCATTATACTTTCTTCGCCGCGATAATGTCCCGCACAATCGCCTGATCGACGCGGTGTTCAAACTGCGTGTATACCCCGTCATTGAGAACGTCGAAACCGTGTTTTTCGAGAATTTTTCCCATTTTGTGCCGATCGAGCACGTTCACGTTCCACGACAGCGCAAGCACGCCGCCTGTCCGCAGCAGTTCCTTCCACTCCGGAAGACATACTTCGAGAAGCTCCGACGGGTTGCGCGTCAGGGAAGACTGCTTTTCTCCCGTCACATTGCCGTGCTGTACGCCGTAGGGAAGATCGCCCGCAGCGATGTCAAAGTGATTCTTTTTGAAGAAATGTTTCGCGTTCGCGCTGTTTCCGGCGACAAATTCCAGCGTGCGCACGTTCTTTGCCTTGTAATCCTCTTTTGTGGGAGCGACCGTGAAGGTGTGCTTGAGCGCCGTGAAAGACTTGCCCGGGCCGGAAATGCGTACGGAGTCGTGATCGAACTTGTACTTCGCCGTTTCAAAAAAGCGCTTGAGAAAATGGAACGCTTCGTTTACGACCGTGTCGCCGATCTCGATGCCCGCCGTGTCGTAGCCCTTCACCAGCCCTTCGTAGAGCGTCGTGCCCTTGCCGGCAATCGGGTCGAGCAGGCGGATGGGACGGTCTTTCGGCATTTCGTCGAGGGAATACGCGGCGAGATTGATCATCATCCGCGTGAAAATCTCGTTCGTCTTGCCCGTGTACTTGAGAATCTGGCTGATCGAATCATCGACAAAATCCGTGCGGGTCTTTCTCACCGGACGCATCAGTCCGTCGGGGAGGACTTCAAAAATACCGTACAGGAACGACAGGTCCGAGAGAATGTCCGTGTCCGCCTCAGTGAGCGCGTCCGCCGTGTCAAACAGCAGAAACGCCAGTCCTTCGATTTCCTCGACGCGGATGTTCTCCGGTTTTGCGGGCATTTTCGCGCCCACAACGGCAAATTCCGCTGAGGAAAGGGCAACGGATGTATCGAAATATACCCGGTTATGTCCGGGATGGAATAAGATGGCGTATGTCATTGGATTTCGAGCAGCTTGAGAATCAGTGCCATGCGCATATACTTGCCGTAGAGCGCCTGCTTGAAGTAGCACGCTCTGGGGTCGTCGTCCACGGCAACGGAGATTTCGTTGACACGCGGAAGCGGATGCATGACGATCATGTCGGATTTGCCGAGCTTCATTTTGTCGGGCGTGAGGATGTACGTGTCGCGCAGGCGGATGTAGTCCTCTTCGTTGAAGAAGCGTTCCTTCTGTACGCGGGTCATGTAGAGGATATCCAGTTCCGGCATCTTTTCCTCGAGCGAGCGGCATTCTTCGTACGCAATGCCCGCGGGGTCGAGATAATCCGTCTTGATGTAGTCGGGCACGCAGAGTTCTTCGGGGGAGATGAAGACGAACTTCACGCCCGGATAGCGGGACATGGCTTCGGTGAGGGAGTGCACGGTGCGTCCGAACTTGAGGTCGCCGCAGAAGCCGATGGTGAGATTGTCAAAATGTCCCTTTTCGCGGTGGATGGTCAAGAGGTCGGCGAGGGTCTGGGTCGGATGGTTGTGTCCGCCGTCGCCCGCATTGATGACCGGAATGGATGCGGCTTTGGATGCAACGAGGGGCGCGCCTTCTTTCGGGTGACGCATCGCAATGATGTCCGCATAGCAGCTGACCATGCGTGCGGTGTCGGAAACGCTTTCACCCTTCGCGGAGGAAGAGGACTGTGCGTCGGAGAAGCCGAGGACGGATCCGCCCAGCTCCAGCATAGCCGCTTCAAAGGAAAGGCGGGTACGGGTGGAAGGCTCAAAGAAAAGGGTAGCGAGTTTTTTATGCGCGCACTTGTCCCAGTATGCTTCGGGATGCGCGATGATATCTTCCGCGACGGTGATAAGTTCGGCAAGTTCGTCCACGGAAAGCTGCATGATATTGATAAGGGAACGAGGCATGGAAGGACTCCTTTCGGGAGGTGGTATGAGAGAATACGATGAAAAAATTTGAATAGGTGTCCGGGAAACAGACCAAAAAACAGTCTGCACCCCTGCCTTCCCCCTTGTGGGGAAGGTGTCACGAAGTGACGGATGAGGGTGAAAACGAACGCGGAAATATATTCATGATTTGATGTAGAATACCAAATCATCTGTTCTTCCCCTCATCCGCCGTTGCGACGGCACCTTGCCCCACCGAATGAACTTTGTTCATTCAGGGGAAGGCAAGGGGCTTGCAGCTTTGAATTCAGCTACATATTCGTTAACTTTATATTGCTCAGCCCACGAATTCCGCGACGGCTCTCTTGTACGCCGCAACCGGATCGTCTGCTGCCGTGATCGGTCTGCCCATGACGATGTAGTCCGAGCCGATTCTGTTTGCTTCTTCGGGAGTCATGACGCGCTTCTGGTCGCCGACGTCCCCGCCTGCAAAACGTACACCGGGCGTAACGGTGCAGAAATCCTTACCGCACGCATCGTGAACCTTGCCGGCTTCGAGGGGAGAGCAGACGATGCCCGCAAGCCCCGCAGCCTTGGCATTCTTTGCATAGTGCAGAACC
>JAFQLN010000097.1 GCA_017414585.1 Clostridia bacterium
AGTGTGCGAGGACGGCAAACTGTACATGCTTCTTCCTCTCCCGGAAGGAGTATCGCAGGCAGAAGTCGATCAGGCGGTACAGTCAGGGCATATCCGATTGTATGACGGTATGATGACCGACAGACCGATCGCCTGGGAAGAACGTGACGGTGAACTTTGGTTTGAAGCAGGAGAAGGAATGAGTGAAGACGGCTGGGCGAAAGCTTCCGACGAAAACGGTTTCCTCGTCTTCATGACCACCAGATACATCAAAGCGGAATAAACCGGAGGAAAACACAATGGGTATTTTAGATTCACTCAAAAGAGCGGCACTCTACGCTCTGAAAAAAGAAACAAGAAAAGCGGTAAACAATGCAGTCAACACTGCCGTCAAGAATATAGGCAAAGGTCGAAATCACACCGAAACCTTCACGTTCACGGCACTTCCCGCTACCGTGGACGAACTGAAAGCACTCCCCGAAGCCAAATTGGATACCGCATTCAAAACAACCGCGCTGGTGATCCTTGCGCTGAACCGTTACGAAG
Organism: Clostridia bacterium; assembly: GCA_017414585.1. Next base: position 526 of record JAFQLN010000097.1, read on the forward strand.
CCGATCCGGATGCGGCAATCGCCATGCTGGCCTATCTGAAAGGTCCGGAGGATTTCAACGGAAAAGAACAGGGATTCCTGAAGGACCGTCTGGCAGGAAAAGGATACAAGGCACGCTCCTTCCTCGGCGGTGCAGCGGCGGAAAACAATTACACGCCTTCTTCGCCGTATACGGTGGCTGTCAGCGAAAACCCCTATTCCTTTGACGAAGAGAACTGGGCAACAATGTACGTGACCAGCGGCGGCGCGGACAATCCCCGTCCGATCAAGCTGAGAAAAAAGCCCTCCACCGGCGAATGGTTCCTGAACGACATTCAGTGTCTTGCCGACATCCGTCCGCCCAAATCCGATGACAAATGGGCTTAATCCATCATATCCAATAAATATTTACATATATCAGGAGGAAATATCATGGCAAAGCATACCTGTGCAATCTGCGGAGCGGAAGTAGGTCTGATCTCCGAACAAAAATTAGCGGACGGCAATTTCATCTGCCGCAAGGTCTGCGCGAAGAAATGTCTCAAGATTTTCGATAAAGTCGAAGCAACTCTGGATTCCGTCAATTCTCACATCGAACAGGTACAGTACGGAACCAAGGTATGGAACCAGATCTTCGTTCCGCTGACAAAAACCAAGGTAAAAGAAGAAAAGCTGAAGTACTTCGGCAGAAACGGCGCACTGTGCGTATCTCTCTCCACCGGGCTGGTAGCAGTTACCGAAAACCGTTACAAGATCTTCATTTTCGGCAAAACCACCCTCGCCTGCGTCTACCGCCTTGCCGACCTCTACGGCTACGAGTATGAATCCGAGGAAGTCAAGAACTCCGACGGAAAGACGGAAACCAAGCATTTCTGTGTCCTGCTGTTCCATAACACTCCCGGTCTGTATCAGGTACGTCTTGAACTCAGAACCTCAGCCGAGTATAACGATATGGTGAAGTATTTCGACACCCAGTTCGGTATCCAGAAGACACTCGGAAACATCAAGAACACCTGGAAGCAGCAGATCAATGCGGCTAAGGCAGTAGCGGGCGCGGTCAAGGCAGTCAAGGACGGCACGGTGGACGAAACGGTAGCGGAAAACACCATCGATGCTCTCGACACCATGCAGTACGGCGACCGTACCGAATGGATCGCAAAGGCAGACGCTGCTCTTGCAAAGGTAGAAAAATAAATAAACGGCATCGGCAAATCGGGGGCGATGGAGCATTATGTTCTTTCGCCCCCCGAACTGCGGAAAGAAAAGGAAATAAATATGAAAAATTTTAC
>JAFQLN010000012.1 GCA_017414585.1 Clostridia bacterium
CCAGTGCAATCGGTACGCTTGCCGCCGCTGTATTGCCGTATTTCTGAATATTGACAACAAATTTTTCTTCCGGAAGACCGAGTTTTTTCATTGCCATGGAGATGATGCGCATATTTGCCTGATGCGGAACGATGAATGCCAGATCATTCGGTGTAATACCGACGTCCGCTGTCAGCTTCTGGACGTGGTTCGTCATTTCCGTAACGGCAAACTTAAAGGTTTCCTGTCCGTGCATGATGATCGTCGGATCAATCGGCTCGTTTTCATTGAAGATGGATGTACCGTGGTAATTCGGGATTTTGATGACTTCGTCGCCGCCGTAGGTATGGACAGCGGACGCGAGATAGTTTTCCCCCGCTTCCAGAAGAGCTGCACCGGCACCGTCACCGAAAATCACGCAGGTACCGCGGTCCTTCCAGTCCACGATTTTGCTGATACGCTCCGCACCGACAACGAGAATCCGCCTGTACTTGCCGGACGCAAAATATGCGGCTGCCGTTTCCAGAGCAAACAGAAATCCGCTGCACGCTGAGTTGATATCGAATGCGGGACAGGATGCCCCGAGGCGGCGCTGCACCATACCGGCTGTTGTCGGGGAAACATCGTCGGAGGTGATGGTTGCGGCAATAATCAGATCTATCGAATCCGCTTCGGCTTCTGCCATCTCCAGCGCACGGACAGACGCGGCATATGCAAGGTCGGAAGTCGTTTCGGTGACAGCAATCCGGCGCTCGGAAATACCCACACGTGTGGTAATCCATTCATCATTGGTATCCACAAGGGCAGAAAGCTCATCGTTGGTCAGAATCTTTTCGGGAACAGCACTGCCTGTGCCGAGTATACGAAAGCTCATGGGAATTCTCCTCAAAATCAATATCTTTGTATTACTGTAAACATTTGCTTACGTTTCATAGTTAAAATAACTGTACCATATTTACCGTCATATGTCAATACTCAATCGTGACATAAATTGTTAATATTTCGTGAGATTGTTCACAGCTGACAAAACCGGCTGACCGAAAAGACGGAGAGCCGGTTTGTTTTTAAAGTTTCTGCAGCATCATGCCGCCGTCCACGCCGACAACCTGTCCCGTTGTGTAGCCGAAAGCACCGTCGGCAAGCGCAAGAACGGTTCTGCCGACATCTTCCGGCTGACCGATACGCGGGATGGGACAAAGTCCTTCGGCAATAAGCCGGTCGTATTTTTCACGAACGCCTGCGGTCATATCGGTTGCAATAATGCCGGGACGGACTTCGTACACACGGATGCCGTATTCTGCCAGCCTGTCCGCATAAAGCGTTGCCGCCATGGAAAGTCCGGCTTTGGAGATGCAGTACTCCCCGCGGTTCACGGAGGAAACAACTGCGGATACCGACGTCACAAAGATCACTGTACGGAAAGCATCGGTTTTGACAGCAGCCATCCACTTCGCGATCTGCTGTGTCAAAAAGAACGCGCCGCGCAGGTTGATGCCCATAACACGGTCATAACTCTCCTCCGTCATCTCAAGCATATCCGCACGCACATTCGGCGCAACGCCTGCGTTATTGACTAGCACTTCGACTTCTCCAAGCCCTTCAAACGCTTCCTGTACGATTTTCATGCGGTCTTCGGAGGAGGAAATATCGCCGCTGACATAAAAGGAATCGGGAGCGTATGTCCGCAGTTCCGCGAGGTATTCCCGTACATCCTCTTCTTTTCTTGTGCCGACTGCCGCCACAGTATAGCCGCTTTTTGCCAGTTCGATTGAAATCCCCCGACCGATTCCGCGTGCCGCACCTGTGACAATCGCACACCTTCTGCCGTTTTTCATGGTTTCTCCTCCTTACTCGGAAAACAATTTCCGATAAAATGCAAGATACGGATCCTTGTCGCGGATCGGACAGCCCGTCGCGTGCATTTTCCGCATGATTGCCGTACACTTGGAGCAGGTCAGGCAGACTTTTTTCGTCTGCAGTCCGCCGCCTTCGAGAATATCGCGGGCAAAATCGGGATAGGCAAATGCCATGCGTCCGAATCCTGCTGCATCGGTCATTCCGGACGAAACTGCCGCAGCAGCCACATTCGGAGCGAACTGACGCAGGTATGTGTAGCCCGTTCCGATCATGGTAATGCCGGGGACGGATGCCTTCATATGCGCCGCCGCATCGAGAAGCCGCATCACGCCGGTCAGCTTTTCTTCCGGAGGTTCGTATCCGCCGTTGTCATAGGGTCTGTTGACATGCGGATTATAGTACGGCGAGCCGAGGGTCATATCCACCAGACGGATGCCGCAGTCGTACATCGCCTGATAGAGACGATCCGGTTCGTCCCAGTCGATTTTCAGATAATCTTCCCGATCCGCACCGAAGCCCCACGGATACGGAATGCATTCGTACGGTCCGAACCGCGATGCGAGAATGAAATCCCTTGAACGGTACACGGCAGCGGCGCGGATGGAATCGAGAAAAACACGTGTCCGGTTTTCAAAGGATCCGCCGTATCTGCCTTCCCGGTTGTATGCAGACAGCAGTTCGCTGAACAGATATTTATGACAGCACTTGATATCCGCCCCGTCAAATCCGCATTCTTTTGCCCATTTCGCAGCCTGTCCGAATTTTTCCGGGAGCATATCGAGGTATTCGTCAGTCACCACGGGATAATCGGGATCAATCATGAATTTCTCGTTCATGACGGGGTTATGGTACGAAATCACGGGTTTCGGGAGATTGTCAGGTTTCGAAAATCGTCCGGAGTGTGTGAGCTGAAGGATAACGGGTGCGCCGCCGGATTTTTCATGCATCAGCTCCGCCAGCCGCTTGTAGGAATCGAGATTTTTCTCGTGCATCCACAGCTGCCAGCGGTTGGTGCGTCCTTCCTCCACCACGGAAGTCGCTTCCACCCAGAGAAGTCCAGCGCCGCCCGATGCCATGCGTTCTGCACGGCGGTAGGTGAGTTCTCCCGGTGAGCCGTCTTCTTCGGAGTCAAAGCCCTCCATCGGATGCACGGTCAGCGCATTTTTCAGCGTTACACAGCTGTCCTCGATCGTATGCGTCCTCGAAAGCACGGAAAGATCGTCCGACCACGGAAGCGTCACGCCTGCACGGGAAGCCGCGCTGAATAGATCTTCTTTTGTTTTATAAGTAAACTTTTCCGTCATGCCATTGTCTCCAGCATTTTGAGCGACACGGAGTACCGCGTGGGATGTCCCGCATCAAACGCAAGGTATTCTTCGAGCATATATTCCGCCATCCGGTGCACTTCATTGCCGAGCGAACCTGCGATATGCGGCGTGAGGAAGACGTTTTCCATCGTGTAAAGAGGACTGTCTTCTTTCGGCGGTTCGGGATAAGTGACGTCGAGTACCGCTGCTCTTGTCGGCACGTCGGAAAGTGCGGCGATCATGTCTTCCTCGACCACCTGTGCGCCGCGGCCTGTATTGATGAACACGGCGTGCGGTTTCATGGCATCAAAATACTTTCTGTCAAGCATTCCGACTGTCTGCGGGTTGTTGGCGAGATGATTGGAAATGACATCGCACTGAGAGAAAATTTCGGCAAGATCGGTTTTCTTCACGCCCATTTGCACAGCCTTTTCATCCGGAAGGAAGGGATCGAACACAAGAATTTCCGTATGGTCGAGCGTTTTCATGCGTTCGATCACCATTTTTCCGATCACGCCCGCGCCGATGATGCCGATTTTCGTGTCATAGTTCCCGGGGAAAAAGACACCGGGATTCTTATTCGACCATACTGCCCCTTCGGACTGCCGGTGAAGTCTCTGGAAAAAGCCTTTCGCTGCCAGAATGATCTGTGCAAAGGTGTATTCCGCCACAGGAACGCCGTTCGCCGCCCATGCACTGAACACGGCAATGTTTTCTTCAAGGAAGGGACGGGCAAATCCCTGCACCGAACCCGCACCGTAGAAAACAGCTTTCAGATTCGGAAGATATGTACGGATTTCTTCGCGGGTAAAGGCGGGCATTCCCCATGTGGAAAAGACATATTCCGCCTCCCGGAGCACGTCACGGTATTCTTCCAGCTCTGCCTTGGTAATTACGTGCGGGCATATGTCCAGCCGTTCGTTCAGCTGTGCTGTCACCTCATCGGGATACACATATGCTTTTCTTTCCGCACTGCCGAGAAATACTGCTTTTTTCATCATTGCAAACCTCCTTTATCAGCCGCCGAAATAGTATCTGCCGAAGTCTTCAAATTCAAGAAGATCGGACAGAATGTAGTTGGATATGAACATACCGGTCGGCGTCAGTGTGAATACGCCGTTATGCCCGGTCATGAATCCGTTGTCAATAAACTTTCTGCACTTCTTTCCGTACATTTCCTCAAAAGAATAACCGAAACGGCGTGTGAATTCCCTGTCATCGATCCCGGCTGTAAGCCGCAGACGCAGCATGATATATTCGCCCATCCGTTCCCGTTCCTCAACAGTTTCGCACTGATCCGTGATGCGGATTTTTGATTCCTTCACCGTCACGCCCTGCATATACCGGTCAATGTCCTGCGTGAAAGAGAAGCGCGAACCGTTGAAATAGGAATGCGCGGACACGCCGAAACCGAGGTATTCGTCACAGTTCCAGTATTTGAGGTTGTGCGCACACATACTGCCGGGTCTGGCAAAATTGGAAATCTCGTACTGCAGATAACCGTACTGCCTGAGAAGCTCGATTGCTCCGATATACATATCCGCTTCCGTATCATCGTCGGGCAGAAGAGGTTTGATTTCGCTGTACCGCTGTCCGAACACGGTTCCCGGTTCGATTTTCAGGTCGTACAGGGAAATGTGGTCCGGCTGCATTCCGCAGACATAGCGAATGGTGTGCATGAGAGAATCATAGGTCTGATGGGGAATGCCGAACATGAGATCGACATTGATATTCTCAAATTTCGCATCGCGCGCCATCCGGTACGAGCGGACAAAATCCTTCCGGGAATGCTTTCTGCCAAGGGCTTTCAGTTCATTTTCATGCGCGGACTGCAGTCCCATGCTCTGCCGGTTTACGCCGAGCCGGTGCAGTCTGCGCAGGGAGGCATACGTGACCGTTGCAGGATTCGCTTCGATCGTGAACTCCGCCCTTCGCGTCAGCTTGAAATTCTTTTTGATCGCACGAATAAGCCGTACCAGTTCCTCCGGCGGAATGGATGTAGGCGTACCGCCGCCGATGAATACGGTATCTGGCTCATAACCGGCAGCCGCAGAACGGTAGCTTTCGATATGGGCAATCAGCGCACCGATATAGTTTGAGATCACTTCATCCGACTGTGCCGGTGCGGAATTGAAGTCGCAGTACGCGCATTTGGACAGGCAGAACGGGATGTGAAAATACAGCCCGAGCCGCCTGCGTTCGTTAAACGAAAATTGCATAGCACCGCCCCTTTGCATGGTTTATGAAATCTGCAGTCTTTTTAATCATTGTCATCCAGCTTGAGCACAGCCATAAACGCTTCCGGAGAAACCTGTACCGAACCGAGCTGGCGCCGCGTCTTTTTGCCTTACTTCTGCTTTTCTAGCAGCTTCTTCTTACGGGTGATGTCACCGCCGTAGCACTTCGCCAGAACGTCTTTACGGAGAGCCTTGACCGTTTCGCGCGCGATGATCTTCGAGCCGACAGCCGCCTGAATCGGAACTTCAAACAGCTGACGCGGTATGTTGTCTTTGAGCTTTTCAGCAATCTTGCGGGCACGGGCATAGGCTTTTTCCTGATGCACGATGAAGGTCAGCGCATCGACCATTTCGCCATTGAGCAAAAAGTCCAGCTTGACGAGATTCGACGCCTCATAGCCTTCCAGTTCGTAGTCAAGGGAAGCATATCCGCGGCTGCGGGATTTGAGTGCATCAAAGAAATCGTATATGATTTCGTTCAGGGGCAGTTTGTAGTGAAGTTCCGCACGCTCGGTGTCGATGTATTTCATGTCGATAAACACACCGCGTCGATCCTGACACAGATCCATGATGCCGCCTACATATTCCGTGGGCGTAATGACGGAAGCCGCAACAATCGGTTCCGCCGCAATCTCGATTTCATCCGGGGACGGATAGTTCGTCGGGTTGTCGATCCGGAGCAGTTCCCCGTTTCTCTTGGTAATTTCGTAGATAACGCTCGGCGCGGTGGTGATCAGGTCGAGATTGAACTCGCGTTCCAGACGTTCCTCAATGATTTCCATATGCAGCAGTCCGAGGAAGCCGCAGCGGAAGCCGAATCCGAGTGCAATAGAAGTTTCCGGTTCAAAGGTGAACGCCGCGTCGTTGAGCTGGAGCTTTTCAAGCGCGTCTTTGGTTTCATTGTACCGCGCACCGTCCGCAGGATAGATCCCCGCATATACCATCGACTGTACTTTTTTGAAACCGGGCAGCGGTTCATCTGCGGGAACTTCCGCGTGCGTCACGGTATCACCGACACGGGTATCGGAAACATTTTTGATTGACGCGGTAAAATAGCCGACTTCCCCGGCGGAAAGCTCTCCGGTCTGACGGAGTCCGAAGGGATCCATGACACCGACTTCGACAACGTCAAATTCCGCGCCGGTATGCATCATTTTTATTTTGTCGCCAACCTTCAGCGTTCCTTCCATCACACGAATATAAACGACAACGCCGAGGTAGCTGTTGTAGACAGAGTCGAAAACAAGGCACTGCAGCGGTGCATCCGCATCTCCCCCGGGTGCGGGAATGTCGCGGATAATTGCGGTCAGCACATCAGCGATATTGAGACCCGTCTTCGCGGAAACCACCGGTGCATCCTCGGCGGGAATGCCGATGACATCCTCGATTTCCTGCTTGCACTTATCGGGCATTGCGGACGGCAGATCAATTTTGTTGATTACGGGAACGATCTCCAGGTTCGCGTCCACAGCGAGATATGCATTGGCAAGCGTCTGCGCTTCAATCCCCTGCGTTGCGTCCACAACAAGAATCGCACCTTCGCACGCATTGAGAGAACGGGAAACTTCATAGTTGAAGTCCACATGACCGGGGGTGTCGATCATGTTGAGCGCATACTGTTCACCGTCGGGTGCCGTGTAGTCGATGCGGACAGCGCGCGCCTTGATCGTTATGCCGCGTTCCTTTTCGAGCTCCATATCATCGAGCAGCTGTTCTTCCATGTCACGCGCCGCAACGGTGTTGGAAAACTCCAGAATGCGGTCTGCGAGCGTGGACTTGCCGTGGTCGATATGCGCGATGATTGAGAAATTTCTTATATGCTTCTGCTTTTCTGTAAGAGCCATAAAAACCTCTGTATTTTTCCAATATTCATTCATTATATTATACCAGATTTTCACAGGAAAAATCAAGTGGGACGGGCATATCTCCTTTATAATTTTCACAATTGCTGCGAAAAAACGAAAATACAGCGTCTCTTACAGCGTTTATTGGCTTCGAACGGAGAAAACGGAGAAATTGCCGAAATATCCATAGTCCCGCTGTTGACTTTGTCTCCGTGATCATGTATAATAGAATGTGTATTTGTTTTTATCGGAAAGGAGTGCAGCCATTGCCGCAGTTCAAATACGGAAAAATGCTTCCGTCCGCCCCGTGGATTCTCACGCACCCGTCAATGGCAGCGCATGATCTGCTGGAAGGACGAACGCTCGTCTGCCTGATCCGCCACGGACAGACGGACTGGAATCTCATCAAACGCCTGCAGGGACAGGAGAATGTTCCTCTGAATGAAGCAGGACGCGCACAGGCGGAAAACGTATCTGCCGTGATCGAAAAAATCCGTGATCTCGGCGTTGCATTCGGCGCTGTCTATACTTCTCCCCTCTCGCGTGCTTCCGATACGGCAGACTTTATCGCACAGTCGCTCGGTCTCGGCAAAGCGGTGGTTCTCGACAACCTGATCGAACGGGATTACGGTTCACTCTCCGGTCTGACCCTCGACGAACGCCGGCGTCTCTTTCCGGGCGGTGAAAAGCAGGCAGGCAATGTCGAATCCGTCCCCGCCGCCGCTTCGAGAATGCTCCGTGCAGTCGATGATATGCTCGAACACTGTTCCTCTCTCTCTTCCGGCAGAAAAACGGTGATCGGCGTCACACACAGCGGACTGATCAACGCCGTTTTCTCCCGTCTGACTTCCGGTGAAATCGGAACGGGAAAAACCGTCTCCGGAAACTGCAGTCTTTCCTGTCTTGCTGTCGGAATCGGGGAAGCCATCCCTCTCGCATACAATCTCCAGCATGAAAATGCCGTTCAGTATATCGCTAAAATTCTGAAAAGCGGTGCGGACCTGTAACATCTGCGATATAAAAATCGTTTCGCAGGTGTTTTTTCCGGGACTTCGGTTAGCATCTGCTAACTATTTTCCGAAAAAATCGGTATTTCTGCTTGACAAATACCCCGGAAGGGTATATAATATTTCTGACAAGATACCCCGCACGGGTATTTCGGAAAGGACGAACAACCAAATGAACGAAGAAAACAACTGCCTTCAGAAACATACAATGCGTTCTGAGGAGGCGAGAAAAAAACTCATCAACCGCCTCAGCCGGATTGAAGGGCAGATACGCGGAATCCGCGGAATGGTAGAATCCGATGCGTACTGCATTGATATTCTCACACAGTCAGCGGCAGTCAATGCAGCTGTTCAGGCATTCAACAAAGAACTGCTCGGTACGCATATCCGCGGCTGTGTTGTGCGCGATATCCGCGCCGCAGACGAAAACGGAACGGATGAAGTGGTCGATGAACTGCTTGACATCCTCCGTAAGCTCATGAAATGAGGAAAAACTATGATCAATAAAAAATTCGCAGTCGGAGGAATGTCCTGTGCCGCCTGTCAGGCAGCCGTGGAACGCTGTGTGTCCGGACTGGACGGTGTCGATTCCGTATCGGTCAGTCTGATGACTAATTCCATGACACTCTCCTTCGACGAAACCAAACTCTCCGAAGAAACGATTTTCAAAGCGGTTTCCGATGCGGGATATTCCGCTTCCGCATGGGTCCGGCGTGAGACAACGCAGGCGGAAGAAGAAGAAAAATACCGTTCGATGGTCCGCCGGCTGGTATTTTCCGCCGTGTTTGCACTTCTGATGATGGTTGTCACAATGGGACACATGGTCGGCATTCCGCTGCCCGCTTTCATGGATCCGCACGGCACCGGCTATTCTCCCATCATCTACGCGCTTGTGCAGATTGTGCTGACAATTCCGGTCATCCTGATCAACCGGAGCTATTTCATTGACGGTCTCAAGGCTGTCCTGCACAACAGCGCCAACGTGAACACCCTCGTTGCAACCGGTGCAGCCGCTTCCCTGCTCTACGGCATCTACATCCTCGGCTGCATGATCGCGGGAGCTGCAGCGGGAAATCCCGTTCACCACTACTCCGAAGATCTGTATTTTGAATCGGTCACGATGATTCTCACTTTGATCACACTGGGACGCACGCTGGAATCCCGTGCACGCCGGCATACCTCCGATGCAGTCCGCAAGCTGATGGCTCTCACGCCGAAAACAGCGGAAGTGATCCGCAGCGGACAGACCATCACAATTCCGTCGGATGAACTCGTGATCGGCGACCGGGTGATCGTCCGTTCCGGCGCATCCGTTCCCTGTGACGGTCTGGTTCTCAAAGGCGGCGGCGCGGCGGACGAAAGCGTCATCACCGGTGAAAGCATTCCCGTCTCGAAAGCGGAAGGCGACACGCTGATCTGCGGCACGATTCTCACCTCCGGTTATGCGGAAACCGAAGCAGTACACGTCGGTGAAGATACCACGGTTGCAAAAATCACCCAGCTGGTGGAAGATGCCGCATCAAGCAAAGCGCCCGTACAGAAGTTGGCTGACAAAATCAGCGGCATATTCGTCCCCGTTGTCTGCTCGCTTGCCGTACTCACCTTTATCCTCTGGTTACTCATCACCGGCTCCCTGCACGATGCGGTCAGCCACGCCATTGCAGTTCTCGTCATCAGCTGTCCGTGCGCACTGGGACTGGCAACACCCACAGCGGTCATGTGCGGAGTCGGGCGCGGTGCATCGCTCGGCATTCTCATCAAATCCGCCGATGCAATGGATGTTCTCTCCAAAGCATCCGTTGTCCTGCTGGATAAAACCGGCACGATCACGGAGGGAAAAATGCGCGTATCGGATGTCTGTCCCATCGGAACGGACAAAAACGAACTGCTCACCGATGCGGCTTCTCTCGAAAGCATGAGCGAACACCCCATCGGGCTTGCCATCGTGGATCACGCGGCGGAAAACGGCATCACGCCCCTTCCCGTCAGCGATTTTTCCCAGACCTTCGGCGGCGGCGTCCGCGGTACGGTCAGAGGAGCAGCGTGCTGTGCGGGCAATGCGGAATTCATTACCCTGTGCGGCATCCCGATTCCGGATGAAACATCGAATATGATGGAAACCCTTGCGGAACACGGCAAAACCCCGGTTCTTTTTGCGAAAAACGGTGTGGTTTCCGGCATTCTCGCACTTGCAGACAGGATCAGGACTTCGAGCAGTACGGCTGTGGCATCGTTCAAAAAACTGGGACTGGAGCCGATCATGCTCACCGGGGACTGTGAAGCCACTGCGTGTGCCATTGCCCATGAAGCCGGAATCGGAAGCTATGTTTGCGGTGTTCGTCCGGAAAAGAAAGCAGAAGTTGTTGAACGTGTCATGACCGGGGAATTTTTTGGCGACACAAAGCGGCGGTATGCTGTCATGATCGGCGACGGTGTAAACGATGCGCCCGCGCTGGCAATGGCGGACTGCGGCATGGCTGTCGCACACGGCACCGACATTGCGATTGAATCCGCAGGCGTTGTACTGGTCCGCAGTGATCTGACTGATGCGGTGAAAACCGTGGAACTGAGCCATGCTGTCATGCGCAATATCGCACAGAATCTTGCGTGGGCATTCGGGTACAATGTTCTCTGCATTCCGATTGCCGCCGGTGTACTGGCTCCGCTCGGCATTACGCTGACGCCCATGATTGCATCCGCGGCCATGTCCCTTTCCAGCGTTTGTGTTGTCATGAACGCATTGAGGCTGAAGCGCTGGAAGCCTGCTGTGTGATGACAGCTTCATCATCAGCCAATAACCGATTCTGCAATATTTTCTTTTATAGAAGGAGAAATCATCATGCTTTTTGAAAAAAAGAAGAAACTCACCCTCAAGATTGACGGAATGCACTGCGAAAAGTGCGTTGCAAAGGTGGAAAGCGCACTCAAGGCAGCCGGTGCAAAAGCAGACATTGACCTCAAGCTCGGACGCGCCGCAGTCACCTGTCCGGAAAAGCTTGACAATGCTGTCCTTGTAAAAGCTGTGGAAGCGCTCGGATTCACCTGCCGCGTACTCTGATCTCGCTGATGCTGAAAAACAAAACCGGGGAGGATGCCCTCTCCGGCTTTTTGTTTGCACACAATTTTTCCCTACAGAATCACCGGGTGCCGCTTTATGAATGTGTCTGCAGGCCATCCCATCAGGTAAGCATACAGTTCATCGGCTTTTCTGTGCAGTTCATACTGCCGCTTGCCGGTTTCATCGAGTGCGGAAAAATCCGCAGGCTTTGTGATCACGGGAACAGTGAAGTGTTTTCCACAATCTGCCAGATATGCGCGGCCTTTTTCATTGGCGGCAAGCAGAACGGTAAAGGCGGGCGGGTTCTTATAATCTTCCGGCTTTACACGCAGAATTGCGTACAGAATTTCCCGGCGCATCCGTGCAAGCGTATATTTTTTGGTCGGCAGTTTTTCAATAAACTCCGCTGCAGTCACGGCAGTGCGCGCCATTTTCGCGGCATACCGGAGCAGATCGTTTTCTTCATCTTCGCGGACATAGAGCCGGCAGTGTGTGAAATACAGTTCATCCAGAAGTATCTCCGGACACAGCTGCGACCGCGCAAATACGGGGTACGCCTCTTCGGCAAGCCAGTTTCCGCAGGCGGTCAGACCGTCTCTGCCGAGCACCTCACGGACTGCGGTGGCAGAAGGTGCGTCCTGCATCCGCTTCACGGGTCTGAATTCTTCGATTCCGTTCAAACGTCCGAATCGAATGTATTCCCCTCCGAGCTTATCGTTTGCGCCTGTTTCTCCTGCAATTCCGTTTTTCTGCATGATCTCGTCAAACAGCACAGCAGTTCCCCGCCCCCGGCTCTCCCGTTCCGCTTCCCGGACAGCATCCGCATACTTTTCTGACGCCTTCAGTTCAGCAATCCGTTCCAGCAAAGCAAAATCGCCGCTTTCCGAGCCGAAGGTAAGCGACTGCGCCAGGCATCCCGCAGCTGTACGCACGCCGCCGAGAGCAAAGGCTTCCACACCGGATGAGCACCACGGAAACGGCAGTTCCACCACCAGATCCGCTCCGCAGCGGACAGCAGTTTCGGCACGGGTGTATTTTTCGTACACCGCAGGAATCCCCCGCTGGGTGAAATTTCCGCTCATGACGGCTATTGTTATATCATTGGCGTTCTCACAAAGCCGAAGCACCAGTCTGTGTCCCGGATGGATTGGGTTAAGTTCACAAATAACGGCAGTTGTTTTCATCATTCTTTATTTCTTCCTACGAAGTGGTAAAAAGTTCTTGAATTTTCGTTTGTTTTCATATATAATTATAACCGATATTGCTTATCATGTCAAATATTATTATATATCCGGAGGAAAAATCCTGTTATGAAAGTATTAGTTGTCAATGCCGGCTCTTCTTCTCTCAAGTATCAGCTCTTCGACACCGCTACCGAATCCGTACTCGCTAAAGGTATCTGCGAAAGAATCGGTATCGACGGTCGTATCGAACACAGAAAAGGTGAAGACGGCGAAAAGATCAAGGCTGACTATGCAATGCCCGACCATGCTGTTGCCACCGAAATCGTTATCAAGTACCTCACCGACGCTGAAACCGGCGTTATCTCCGATATGAGCGAAATCGAAGCTGTCGGTCACCGCGTTGTCCACGGCGGTCCTTACTTCTTTGAATCCGTTCTCCTGAACGACGAAGTTCTCGAAAAGCTCGAACTCTGCCGCGACTTCGCTCCTCTGCACACCGGCGCGCACATCATGGGTATCAAGGGCTGTCTCGCTGTTATGCCGAACACCCCTCAGGTTCTCGTATTCGACACTGCTTTCCACCAGACCATGCCCGAACAGGCTTACACCTACGGCATTTCTGCGGAAATGGCTGAAAAGTA
>JAFQLN010000098.1 GCA_017414585.1 Clostridia bacterium
ACAGCAGCAAAAATTTCCGGGGAAGTCAGCAGTTCGCGGAATACAGGCAGCGTTGCAGCGAGCGGCTTTGCGTCGTAGATTTTTGTAACGCCTTCCGCAAACCGCACGGAAAGACGAAAATCGGGCAGCGCGGCAATATTTTTTATTTTGTGAAACATAAATCCTCCTTTATTCAAGCGGCGGCAGTTTTCTAAATTCCTGCGTCTTCCAGATTTCATCCAGTTCGTCCCGATGCAGTCCGATCCACTCCTGAACCATGCTCATAGCCTTGGGGGAAGATATCCCTCAAGAAGCCTGCCCGTCATGAAGTCAATCGCCGCAACATCGTCGTTGTAAATCGCATGAATGTGCGGCGGATTGTGTTCGCTCTGCAGAAAATACATCCTGATGATGATTCCGTAAAATTTCGCCAGTACCGGCATACATATCACTCCTTTCGGTTCTTTATTTATTATATCACGATATCGTGATATAGTCAATCCCCGGGGGGATTTTCCTTTTGCGTTGACAGAGCGGCGGCGGATGTGATATAATAAATCCAAATGATCAAAGTTTTTTGAAAGGGACGCCGGGCATTCTTCCGAGAAGCGCTGTCCCCGCGTCATGCAGATATCTATGAACTTCCTCCCCGTCACTCCCGCCGAACTCACGTCCCCGCCCGATTTCGTCTATGTCAGCGGCGATGCGTACGTCGATCACCCGTCGTTCGGCGCGGCAATTATCACCCGTGTCCTCGAAGCCGCAGGCTATACCGTCGCAGTCCTCGCACAGCCCGACTGGAAAAGCGCGGACGCATTCAAAATCTTCGGCAGACCCCGCCTCGGCTTCCTCGTGTCCTCCGGCAACATCGACTCCATGGTTGCACACTACACCGCTGCCAAAAAACGCCGCAGCGACGACTACTACTCCCCCGGAGCAAAAGCCGGACTCCGCCCAGACCGCGCCGTGATCGTCTACTCGAACAAAATCCGCGAAGCCTACGGGGATGTGCCCATCCTCATCGGCGGTCTGGAAGCCTCCCTGCGCCGCTTTGCCCACTACGACTACTGGCAGGATAAAGTACGCCGCTCCGTCCTCATTGATGCACGTGCCGATATCCTCATGTACGGCATGGGCGAACGCGCTGTTGTCCGTCTGGCGGAACTGCTCGCAAAAGGCGTGCCCGTGAAGAAAATCCGGGACGTGCGCGGGACTGCGTACCTCGTCAAAAAAGGCGAAATCCCCACGGAACTGGAGAAATTCGGCTGTGCACAGGGATTCGACGAGGACGGTCAGCCGAACGGCTATACCTACGACGAGCTGAAAGAAGACAAGTCCTCCTACGCCGACGCATTCAAACTGCAGTACTACAACAACGACGCCGTGCGCGGAAAAGCCATCGTCGAGTATTACGATGACAAAATGCTCGTTGTCAATCCGCCGTCCGCACCGCTCGAACGGGACGAACTCGACCGGGTCTATGCCCTGCCCTTCATGCGCACCTACCACCCGATGTACGAAGAACAGGGAGGTGTGCCCGCGATCACGGAAGTGAAATTCTCCATCACGCACAACCGCGGCTGCTTCGGCGGATGCAATTTCTGCGCACTTGCATTCCATCAGGGACGTGCCGTGCGGTCGAGAAGCATCGAATCCTGCGTCCGCGAAGCCGAAATCATCGCCGCGATGCCCGATTTCAAGGGATATATCCACGATGTCGGCGGTCCGACTGCGAATTTCCGCCATCCCGCGTGTGATAAGCAGATCGAAAAGGGCGTGTGCCCTAACAAACGGTGCCTGTTCCCGAAACCGTGCCCGAACCTGAAAGCCGACCACAGCGAGTATATCGACCTGCTTTGTGCCATCGAAGCCGTGCCGAAAGTGAAGAAAGTCTTCATCCGCTCCGGCATCCGCTTCGACTACCTCCTTGCCGACAGGAGCGATGCATTCTTCAGAAAGCTCGTCTCCGACCACGTCAGCGGACAGCTCAAGGTCGCACCGGAACACTGCGCGCCGAATGTCCTGTCCCACATGGGCAAGCCGAATATCGAAATGTACGATAAATTCCGCGAGAAGTTCTTCCGGTTCAGCGAAGCGTGCGGCAAGGAGCAGTACCTCGTGCCGTACCTCATGTCGTCGCATCCCGGCAGTACCATGGACGACGCAGCAAAGCTGGCATTGTATACGAAGAAAATCGGTCTCGCGCCGGAGCAGGTGCAGGACTTCTATCCCACCCCCGGCACCGCGTCCACGGTCATGTACTATACCGGCATCGACCCGTTCTCCGGAAAGAAGATCTACACCGCGACGGATTACCGCGAAAAACAGCTCCAGCGCGCACTCCTGCAGTGGAGAAAGCCGGAAAACCGCGCGAAAATCCGCGAAGCGATGGAATAC
This sequence comes from Clostridia bacterium, assembly GCA_017414585.1. Next base: position 2,377 of record JAFQLN010000098.1, read on the forward strand.
TGCACCGAAGAAGGGATTGCCGCACTGGAGGAACTGCTCGGACACGCACACGGCGCACATCCGGGTGAGTCACAGAAAAAATCCTCCGGACAGAACGCGGAAAGAAAGAAATCTCCCGCCGAAAAGCGAAACGCTGACGCGAAAAAGCCCGCATCCCCCGCAGCCGCAGCGAAAACCCCCACCAAAAGGGACGAAAAACCGGCTTCCAAAGATAAAAAGCAGTACGGCGTACCGGACGGATGGGCAAGAAACGCGAAGAAAAAGACCGTCAAGCCGGGATATAAAAAGAATACCGCGAAAACCGGACGGGGAAAATAATCCTGCTCTGTCCATGTGGTGATGGATTATGTGAGCGGCGGCGGATTATGTAAAAAATTTGAAGCTGCCGCATTGGTGACGGTTGAAGAAATATCCCAAATCCGGGACGGGTGAGGAATAACCAAAATCCGGGACGGGTGAGGAATAACCAAAATCCGGGATGGGTGAGGAATATCCAAAATCCGGTAGGGGAGGGGCTTGCTCCTCCCGCGAAAGAAT
>JAFQLN010000013.1 GCA_017414585.1 Clostridia bacterium
CAGTCCTTCATCTTGTACTGTACACCCTTTTCGCCGATGCCCTTTTCGGTGAGGAATTCGAGCATCTTGGCAATGGCTTCCTTCTTGGTCTTGATGCCGTTTAAGAAGTCGGAGTTGACCATTTCACCGTCGCCGGTGTATGCTTCCTTGGAGATATCGCCGCCGGAGATGACTTCAATGATGTCGATACCGAATTTCTTGGCAAAGTCGTAGTCTCTCTCATCATGAGCGGGAACTGCCATGATCGCGCCGGTACCGTAACCCATCATGACATAGTCGGAAATGTAGATCGGGATTTCCTTGCCGTTTGCGGGGTTGACCGCGGCAATGCCTTCGATCTTTACGCCGGTCTTATCCTTGACAAGCTGGGTTCTTTCAAATTCGGTCTTCTTCGCGCATTCTTCCTTATAAGCATCGAGTGCGTCGATATTGGAGATGCAGCTGCGGTATTTTTCAATGATGGGATGTTCGGGTGCGATAACCATGAAGGTAACGCCGAACATGGTATCGCAGCGGGTAGTATAGATCTGGAGGGATTCATCACAGTTCGTGAGCTTGAAGTTAGCAAACGCGCCTTCGGAACGACCGATCCAGTTTTCCTGCATCAGCTTGATGTTCGGAAGGTAATCCACCTTTTCAAGACCGTTCAGAAGCTTGTCCGCGTATTCAGTGATGCGGAGGTACCATACATCCTTGGATTTCTGGACGATATCGCTGTGGCAGATATCGCACTTGCCGCCTTGGGAGTCTTCATTAGAGAGGACAACCTTACAGTGCGGGCAGTAGTTGACAAGAGTGGTTGCACGGAAAACGAGTCCGTTATCGAACATCTTGCGGAAAATCCACTGAGTTCACTTGTAATAACCTTCTTCGGTCGTATCAACGGTGCGGGTCCAGTCGAAGGAGAAGCCTACGCGCTTGAGCTGGGAGGTGAACTTTGCAATGTTATTGTCGGTTACGATACGGGGATGGGTACCGGTCTTGATAGCATAGTTTTCGGTAGGAAGACCGTAGGCATCAAAGCCGATCGGGAAAAGGACGTTGAATCCTTCCATTCTTCTCTTTCTGGAGACAACTTCCAGACCGGAATAAGCCTTGATGTGACCGACATGCATCCCTGCTCCGCTCGGATAGGGGAATTCAACCAATCCGTAGAACTTCGGCTTGGAATAATCTTCGGAAGCGTGGAAAATACCGGCTTCTTCCCACTTATCCTGCCATTTTTTCTCAATTCTGTCAAAATCGTATTTCATGATGAATGTCCTGATTTCTTCTGAAAATTTTGTTTATGAAAATGTCCGTACTCAGTCTTCTGTAACGAGTTCGGAGATATCGCGTTCGGTGGTGTCCTGATAGAGCTTTTCGAGCTTATAAAACTCTCTGGCTTCATCGGTAAAGACGTGCAGAATAACCGAACCGAAGTCCTGGAGCACCCAGATGCCCGTATCGTTTCCTTCGATATGGATGGGCTTGACATCGTACAGTCCGAGCTTATATTCCACTTCGTCAGCGAGTGCGCGGATCTGTGTTCTGGACATACCGGTGCAGATGACGAAATAGTCGGCGATCACGGTCTGCTTTTCAACATGAAGCAGTTTGATGTCGCGTGCTTTTTTGGAGTCGAGCACCGACACGATGAATTTCGCAAGGATTTCGGGGGTATCGAGCTGTTCTCTGGTCAGGTTTTCTTCGATCGGGAGCTTGGTGATTTCGGTGTCCATAATTACCTCCATGTTTTTGTTTTTATTTCAGTTTCGCGGGATATAGATGGATTCATCGTTGATGCTCTCCCCGTTATACACATCGCCGTATCCGGTTGCAGATCCTGCGAAATAGACATCGCACAGGTACTGCAGGCTGGTAAAGCAGAAGGTATAGTTCGGGTCAAAAATCGAATCGGTAATATCCTTGTTATAAATATTGAAGTACTGGTTGATCACGCCGAGAGCTGCCTGACGGTTGATTACATAATATGCATCAGCAACATCGCCGGGAATGGTCATCATATTGATGTTCTCAAGGTTGACATCCAAAAGGAATTTTGCGTAATAAATGATATCGGCAACGGTGAGGTCAGTCGATACACTTTTGAAAACAGCATCTGCCAGCGAAGCAATCGTTCCGACATCCGCTGATTTTATGACGCTCTTTACTTTATTGAACATGGCAGTCAAGAAGATCTTCTGTGCGTTGACACGTCCGAGGTCCGCCTGCATATAGTCATCACGGAAGCGGATGAAGCCTTCGGCATTATAACCGTCCAGATGCTGCCAGCCTTCACCGATGTTGATGTACAGATCCTGCTCAGGGTCTTCGTAATGCATCGCCTGCGGTACATTGACATCCACACCGCCGATGGCATCCACAATGGCACGGAATCCGGCAAGATTCATGATGACAGTATTGTGGATATTGATGCAAAGACTCTTTTCCAAGAGAGATGCATAACGCACCCCTGCCTCTGCATACGGGTCTTTCAGCCCTTCACTCTTGGCTTTCACATAATAATGAGAGAATGCTTCGTTGTTCTTGTTGGTAATCAGACCGATGGTAACCAGTGTGTCACGCGGAATCTGCATGACGGAAATCGCACCGGTATTTGTATCGCAGTTGACAATCATTACAACGTCTGCAAGAAGGGCTGTATCGTCGTGACCAATCACGAGAATATTGTAAAGTCCCTTCTGCGCGACATATTCATCCTCTTTGCCTGCATCCGGATCCGGTGAAACGGGAAGATCAGAATTTTCTTCGTTTCCGTCCAGCGGCGGTCTCGTGAGATCGGTTGTTTCGGAGGGATTGGCTTCAAACGGCAGTTCGTTCTGACCGGGCTGTACAGGCTGGTAGAAAATAAGCCATGCGGCGGCAAAAATGACTGCGGTATAAATGAGAAAGATCACGGCAATCAGGGCAATCTGCGACTTGGTCAGCCGTGCGTTTTTCTTTTTGATCCTGTTTTTTTTCTTGATATTCTGATTGATGAATGCATTATCATGATCATCACGTTCCATATTGGCTGCGTCGCCGTCCGGATAATACATGGAAACATCATCCTGATCATTGATCTTATTCGGCATTTTCCTTATTCCCTTTCCTTATTTGAACAGTCCTTCTTCTGTGCGATATAAAAATTTCTTGCACAGATTGTATCGGAATCCACAACAGCGCCTTCTTCAAGAAGAAGCGTGATTGTGCAGTCAAAAGAATAGATCATGGTATCCCGCAAGACTTTGATCGGATCCGTTCCTTTGGCAATATGGTCATAAAAGAACGATCTGACCTTTACACAGTCGTCGAAATCTCTTGTTTCTTCGATATAATCGGCGAGATAGATGATCGCTTCAAAAACAGTCATATCCGCGTGTCCCGTCGTATGCCATCGGACACCGGCGAGAATTTCGTCGTCAACGAGATCGGAAAAGTCTCTCGCCGCAAGTGCTTCAGCTGTCTTGGCATGAAAAACACTGGGGGAAAGAAGATCATCGGGTTTTACTATTATACCAAATTCTTCGCAATATTGCAACTGTTTTTTCAGATCTGCTTTTTTCGTTATATCATGTAAAAGAGCAGCGGCCTGCAGCTTGGCAATTTTCTTTGGCAGATAAACCGCACCGAGTTTTTTCGCCTCATTGGCTACAGCCAGTGTATGCACATACCTCTTTTCTGTCAGGTACGGTTTTACACGTTCGGCAAGAACAGCCGTATCCTGCTCTGTCCATTCTGTTTTTTTCATTCTGTTTCTTCCTGTAGATAGAGCTTTTCTCTCCTGATAATCCGGATCACAGCTTTTGGCAGAACATCGGTGAGATCTTCCCCGCTGACAATTTTCTGTCTGACTTCCGTGGAAGACAGCACCCGCACACGATTTTCAATCAGAATCATGCGCCCGCCGTAAGTTTTTTCATACTGTAATTTCTGCCGCAGAAGATTTTCGGTATCCGCTTTGTACCGCGGCATACAGACGATGGACGCAAGCTCAAAAATCCGCTGTGCATTGCGCCATGTTCCGAGTGTGAGGAACATATCGCTTCCGCAGAGCAGCAGAAGTCTCTCCGCTTTTGTCTTCAGATATTCCAGCGTATCGACGGTGTAGCTCACGCCGCCTTTGTCAATTTCGTAGGAAGATACATACGTATCCGGTATCTCTTCAAATGCAGCACGGCACATTTCCAGTCTAATTTCAGCTGTGTCTCCCTTGACTTGCTGTTTATGCGGCGGAACGGCTGTCGGCATGATCAGCACGCAGTCGGGATGCAGTATTTCATGCACCGTCCGTACAGCGTGCACATGACCGAGATGCGGGGGTGCAAAGGTGCCGCCGTAGAGAAGCAGGGTACCGTCGGTGATTCGCCCGTTTTCCATATCAGATCAGGGTGGATATTCTGCGTTTTTCAGGCTTTTCGGAAACCTTGAAAAGAATGATCTTCCGTCCGATCACGCCTACGACTTCGGAACCGGTCTGTTCGGCAAGATCTTCCGCTGTGAGACGGGGATCCGCTTCGGAATTCTGCAGAACGCTGATTTTTATCAGTTCTCTCGCTTCAAGTGCATCGCCGATGGACTTGACCGCTGCTTCGTTCACATCGCCTTTGCCGATCTGGAAAATTGCATCCATCCGGGAGGCTTCGGAGCGTAAAATCGCTCTCTGTTTACTGGTCAACATAATTTTCTCCGTTATTTCTGTTCAAGAATGATGCCAAGGCGTCTGGTAAATTCACGCATGGCGATACCGCGGTGGGAAACCGAATTCTTCTGTTCACCGGAAATCTGTGCAAAGGTTGCGTCAAACGCCGGATAATAGAACAGACTGTCGTAACCGAAACCGCCCTCTCCGCGTTCTTCCGTAAGAATGATACCGGGACATTCGCCGCGCACAACCATGACTTTTTCGCGGTCAGCACCGGATTTTGCCGCGAGTTCTTCGCTGATCCGCCATTCTACGGGGACAACATAGGGGGAATCCTTCGGGAAAACGACGGATGCGGTACATACGAACTTCGCTGTGCGCTTTTCAGCCGGCACACCGTCCAGTTCCCGGAGCAGTTTTGCGCGGTTGGTTGCGTCGTCGGCACCTTCTCCGGAATAGCGTGCGGAATAGACACCGGGAGCGCCGCCGAGATGATCGACAGCCAGTCCGGAGTCGTCCGCGATGCCGATATAACCGAGCTTCACGGGGGTACTCGCCTTGATGATGGAATTTTCTTCAAATGTATCTCCGTCCTCGATAATCTCATCGGTATATCCGACCGCCGCAAGTGTACGGAGATTTACAGCATTAGACGACGCGGAACGGAATAAAGTTTCCATTTCTGCGATTTTTTTCTTATTATTGGATGCCAGAACGATTTCGATCATTCTTCGTCCTCCGCAGTCTGTTCATCTTCTTCGTCCTTTTCTTCTTCCGTCATCAGCGCTTCTACGAACATTTTCGCGTCAAACGGCTGCATATCGTCGATCTGCTCGCCGACACCGATAAACTTGACGGGAAGGTCGATTTCTTCCTTGATGGAGAAGACTGCGCCGCCCTTTGCCGTACCATCAAGCTTGGTGAGGATAAGACCCGTGATTTCCGCAGCTTCCTTGAACTTTTTCGCCTGCATAACAGCATTCTGTCCTGTGGTGGAGTCGAGAACCAGAAGCGTTTCGCGTGCGGCATCGGGAAGTTCACGGCTGATGATACGGTTGATCTTCGCCAGTTCATCCATCAGGTTGCTCTTGTTGTGCAGTCTTCCGGCTGTGTCGATAATCAGCACATCCGCTTTGCGCTTATTGGCAGCGGCGATGGCATCATAGACAACGGATGCGGGATCGGAGCCTTCGTTCTGTCTGACAAGCTCTACGCCGGCTCTGTCGCACCAGATGGCAAGCTGTTCGATCGCTGCCGCACGGAAGGTATCCGCTGCCGCAACAATGACATTCTTTCCCTGCTTTTTCAGGTTATTTGCAATTTTTCCGATAGATGTCGTTTTGCCGACGCCATTGACGCCAATGACAAGAATAACGGACGGAGAGGTGGAAAGATTGAGTTCTTCCCCTTCGCCGATCTGACCGCGCAGAATATCGCAAAGGGCGACTTTCACCTCATCCGCTGTTTTGATATTGTCGGTCTTGATGCGGTCCCGGAGTTCGTCGATGATGCGTTCCGTGGTCTCTACGCCCATGTCCGCCATGATCATGACTTCCTCAAGTTCCTCGAGCAGTTCTTCATCGACCTTGCGGAAATTCTTTACGATTTCATTGACCTGTCCGAACACCGCATTTTTAGTCTTCGCAATACCTTCTTTCAGTTTGTCAAAAAATCCCATAATACCCTCAAATATGTTAATATTATTTTACCATGGTATCCCAGTCAAGTCCCGTTGTCAGAACCTTGGAGACACCGCTCTGCTGCATCGTGACACCGTACAAAGAGTCCGCCACTTCCATCGTCCCGCGTCTGTGGGAGATCATGATGATCTGCATTTCTTCCGAAACCTTTTTCACATACCGTGCGACACGGGTGACGTTCACTTCATCGAGTGCGGCTTCAATTTCGTCGAAAATACAAAACGGAGACGGATTGAAGCGGATCAGGGCAAACAAAAGCGCGATGGCGATGATCGCCTGTTCCCCGCCGGAGAGAAGATTGAGATTCTTGATCGTCTTTCCGGGAGGTGCTGCATTGATTTCAATACCGGATTCCAGTGCGTTTTCAGGATCTGCAAGAATGACCTCCGCGTGTCCGCCGCCGAACAGCTCACGGAAGACTTCCCCGAAGTAGGTGTTGATTTTCCCGAATGCGTCGAGGAACATTTTTTTCATGTCATCCTCAATGCCGGACAGGATTTTGAGAAGATCTTCCCGGGATGCACGCAGGTCGCCGAGCTGTGCGGAAATATATTCGTACCGCTTCTTGACCTCGTTATACTCTTCGATAGCCTCGATGTTGACGTGTCCGAGTGCGCGGATCTTGCCTTTCAGCTCATTCTGTTTTGCCGCAAAGGAAGTCCGCTCCCCGTCCTCGATCGGATGGCAGGCGTTCTCTTCCGCAAATTTCACGGCGGCTGCATAGGTCAGTTCGTAATCCTCCCACATTCTCGCCGCAAGTTTCTGTTCATCTCCCATGAGACTCTGCAGTTTCGCTTCATTTTTTGAATGTGCGATGAATACGAGATCCTTCTTGGCTGTCTGCTCTTTTTCCGTCTGGCGCAAAGTGGTAATTCTGGTGTCGATTTCGTCACCGGTTTCTTCGAGCTTCAGCCGTTTCTGGTTCAAGAGATCTATCTGTTCACGGTATTTCTCCGCTTCCGCCGCCTTTGTATCGGCAGATTCGGTCAGCTCTCGGATTTTTTCTGCAAGCTGTGCGAGATTTTCAAGATGCTGTTTCTTTTCCGCTCCGGCAGTCTGAAGACGTTCGGCAGTTTCTTTTGCCAGTTCTTCCGCAGCTTCCCTGTCACGGGTCAGCTCGGCAAGTCGGATTCGGTTTTCTCCCGATTTCTCCGCAAGTTCTGCCATTTCCAGTTCGTCTTCTCCGCGTATGGCAGCGATGTCCTCCCGCTTTTCTTTCACGGATGCAATCTCTTTTTTCTGTTCTTCAATCGTCTCACGCAGTGCGGTCAGGTTTCCTCCGATACTGCGGTTATTCTCATCCAGCGTGCGGCTGTCGTTCAGAAGATTTTCTAAGAGGTCTTTCAGTGCGCGTCTGCGACCGTCAGCATCGCTGAAATTCTTGTTTTCCGCTCCTATCAGTGCTTCAATCAGACTGCGTCTTTCCCCTGCACTGCGCACTTCGGAGGACACGGACGCAATATTTTCCCGGATAGAAGCTGCTTTCTTACGGATTTCGTCCAGTTGTGCAGCTGCCTGTTCCCGCTCGGCACGCAGGTTGTCGATCTGGAGAGACCGCGACAACATACCGCTGTCCCGCTTCTGCTGACCGCCCGTGAAGGAACCGCCTGCATTGATCTGCTGACCGTCCAGGGTGACTGCACGAATCCGCCAGCCTTTTGCACGTGCTGCATCTGTGGCGTGATCGAGTGTGTCGTAAACCACCACACGTCCGAGCAGTGCTTTGATCACCGTACGGTAAGCATAATCCGACGAAACCAATTCATCCGCCCAGCCCACAAATCCGGTGCTTCTCTCCAGCCCGTCGTATTCCCTTCCGCGTTCCTGTGCGCGCGTGGTTGTAAGCGGATAGAAGGTAGCCCGTCCGGCATTGTTTCGTTTGAGCGATTCAATGGCGTTCTTTGCCGCGTTTTCGTCGTCGGTGACGATATTCTGCAGTGCGCCGCCGAGGGATGTTTCGATGGCGACAATAAAGCGGTCTTCCACTTTGATCAGATAGGATAGCGGACCGTGGATGCCTTTCACCCGCCCTGCTTTCGCTTCCGCCATGATGTGCTTGATGCTGTTATTATATCCGTCAAAATGTTCCTGCATACGGAGAAGCGCGGTAATTCTGCTGTCCAGCGAATCCAGCAGCGCCTGTTTTCTGCGCATCTCTGCATCAGCCGCGGCATACTGTTCGTTGAACGCAGAAATTTCTTTTTCTACCTGTACAGTTTTAGCATCAATTTCCGCAACAACCTTTTTATATGCTTCGATCTGTTCCAGTGCTGCTTCTGCGGTGCGGTCAAGTCCAGCGATTTCTTCTTCGTATTTATGTATTTCCGAACGGATGGTATCCTTCCGCTTCTGCTGGCTGTTCACGGTGTTTTCCATGACATTCAGCTTAACGGTATTCTCGGTGAGCGCTTTTTCCGCCGCTTCTTTTTGTTTTTGAAGGTCATCAAGCTGCGCGTTCTTTTCGCGGATCCTTGTATCGAGAACAGCCATCCGCGCCGCCTGTGCATCGAACGCTTCTTTGACCTTGCCGCAGTCTTCGGCAATCGCCGCAATGCGGTCGTTCAGTTCACCGGCACGCACGTTTTCCTGTTCGGCTGTCCGTGCCGCATTGTCTGCCAGAAGCTGTTCCGTCTTGACTGAGGTTTCTGCGTGCAGACGTTCCCGGACAAGCAGTTTGTTTTCCGACTGCGCTTCGTTCATGAGACGGACAGCAGAAGAAGTCTCGTCATGGTTGCGGCGGGAGGCTTCCTTATTGTCGTGCGACTGTTCATACAGATGCTCGATCTGACCGGAAGTGACTTTGATGGAATCCTCCGCCATTTCCAGTTCATGCGCAGACATTTTGGTATCTTTTTCTGTTTTCTCAATGGTTGTACGAAGTCTGACGGAATCGTACAGCCAGAGAGAAACGTCCGTTTTCTTCTTTTCTCCGTACAGTTCAAGATAACGGCGTGCTTTATCCGCATCTTTTTCAATCGGTCCGATCCGCGATGACAGCTCGTGCTCAATGTCGCTGACCCGTTCCATATTGGCTTCGGTTTCAGCCAGCTTCTTTTCGGATTCGTTTTTCTTGTAGCGGAACTTGGAGATCCCTGCACTTTCCTCAAAGACACCGCGGCGGTCGTCGCTCTTTTTGGAGATGATTTCCGCGATCCGTCCCTGTCCGATAATGGAATAGCCTTCGCGTCCGATACCGGTATTCATGAACAGTTCATAAATATCCTTGAGACGGCATTTTTTTCGGTTGATATAATATTCGCTGTCCCCGCTCCGGTAATAGCGTCTTGTAACGGTGACTTCTTCGTATGGGGATTGAAGGGAGCGCGGTTCCTCGCTGTCGTCAAAGGTAACGGAAACTTCCGCAAAGCTCATCGGCTTTTTATCGCTCGCACCGGCAAAAATGACGTCTTCCATTTTACTGCCGCGGATGTTTTTGGATGACAGTTCCCCGAGAACCCAGCGCATTGCATCGGTAATATTCGATTTTCCGCTTCCGTTCGGTCCGACGATAATCGTCGTTCCGCTGTTGAATTTCAGAATTGTACGGTCGGGAAAGGATTTGAAACCGTGCAGTTCCAATGATTTCAGATACATCGCTTGTTTCCCTCCTTTCCCAGCATTCTCATGTTCATATATAATTGTTTGCAGCTTTCTTATATAGTACTCCCCGCTCTGTACGGGATAAGTCAAAATGCCAACACTATATTATACCGCGTCAGCATCGGGTTTTCAATGAATTTTATGTTATTTATGCGGTATTTTTCGATTATTTTTTCTTTATTGCGCTTTTTATGCCCGACAGCTTTGGAAATTTCACCGCTGGAGACTGCAATAACGGGATTTTTGGGGATTTCACCGCGTGCATCGAACGCCTCCATGATCCGCCTGCAGTACAGTTCGCTGTAAACCAGTTCTCCGAGAGACGGATGATTCGGTCCGGCGGCAAAGGTGCTGTCCGTGTGCAGATTCTCGCTTTCGCAGAGTCCGATGCGCAGACAGGCAACCCCGTTTTTAAGAAAAACATCGAGAACAGCCGCACTGCGTTCTACGGCATCCTCCAGAGACAGAGGTGTGTATTCTCCGCGCAGCATCCTTTCGTACAGTTCGGTTTCACGGAAAACAAGCGTCGGATAAATCCGCGCGGCAGAAGCTCCGAGTGCGGCGATTTTCCGGGCACATTCCGTTTCGTCAGCCAAAGAGGATCCCGGCAGACCGATCATCATCTGTCCGACTGCCGAAAAGCCGGCTTTCTGCAGCAGAAGCATTGCTTTTTCCGATTGTTCTGCGGTATGTCCGCGTCGCGACAGAGAGAGTACGCGGTCAGAAAACGACTGAATCCCCAGTTCTGCCGCCGATATGGTATACTGCCGCAGTATTGCGATAATCTCTTCGTCGATATAATCCGGACGGGTAGAAAAACGGATGCCGCTCACCTTTCCGGCACGGACATATTCTTCGGCAAGATCAAGAAGGCGGATCATCAGCTCTCGCTCGATTCCGGTGAAGGAACCGCCGAAAAACGCGATTTCACAATCGGTTGTCCCTGCATCAACAGTACGCAATGCGGTTTCAATGGTATCCCGTGCATGATCCGGTACAAAAGAACAGACGCCCGAAATTGCGCGCTGATTGCAGAACACACACATATTCGGACATCCGAGGTGCGGGATAAACACCGGTATATTGACATGGGTCTTTTTCAAAATCAGCCTTCTCCGAAAAGGATGAGCGCTTCATGCGCTGCCTGCTGTTCCGCCGCACGCTTGGTTTTTGCGCATCCTCTGCCGATGATATTGCTGTTCAGGCGTGCTTCCACCATGAACTGTTTGTTATGATCGGGACCGGATTCACCGACGAGGACATATTCGAGAATTTCCCCGCTCGCCTGCTGGACAATCTGCTGCAGGGCGGTTTTGTAGTCAATGAACACGCCGCTTGCGGAAATATAGTCGATTTCCTTTGCGATAAACGGGAGGAGGAACTTTTCCACAACAGAAAAAGTTTCTCCGGTATCGAGATAGATGGCGGCAAGCAGGGCTTCAAACGCATCCGCAGTGATTGAAGGCCGACGGCGTCCGTTATTCATGATTTCTCCATGTCCGAGGAACATATAGTCTCCGAGTTCGATTTCGCCCGCAAATTTCGACAGTGCCTTTTCGCAGACAACAGCGGCACGGATTTTGGTCAGATCCCCTTCCTGTTTGCTGCGGTATTTTTCAAAAATATAGGAGCTGACAACAATGGAAAGAACGGAGTCTCCGAGAAACTCCAGCCGTTCGTTGAACGCGATTTTTTCACCCTTCGACTTCATTTCGTTGGAATAGGATGAATGCGTGAGTGCTTCGATAAGAATTTCTTTGTTTTTGAATGTATAGCCGATCTTTTCTTCCAGTTCACGCATCGGCTTCTGTAATGTGCAGTTTGCCATTTCTATGCTTTCTCTTCTGTTATTCTCTGGATTTATTCTGCAGATATGCTGTCATCGCATCGGTAATCTGCGCGGTTACACCGGTTTCTACGAACATTTCCGCCTGATGAACGGCATTGCAGATGGCTTTTGCGTCGGAGCTTCCGTGCGCTTTGATCACGGGCTTCTGCAGTCCAAGCAGCGGTGCGCCGCCGTATGTGGACGAATCAAACTGGTGCTTGATGGAACGAAGCTGTTCCTTCATGACGAGGAAAGACATTTTTGTCATCATGTTCTGGGTAAACATATCCTTCAGCAGGGAGAAGAAGAATTTTGACATACCTTCCGTGAGCTTGAGGGTAATGTTCCCGGTAAAGCCGTCCGTCACCAGCACATCGCAGGGGGAAAACGGCAGATCCTTCCCTTCCACATTGCCGACAAAGCTGATCGTGTCATTGTCTCTGAGCTTCTGGAACGCGTCGATCTGAATCTGTGTTCCTTTATGATC
>JAFQLN010000099.1 GCA_017414585.1 Clostridia bacterium
GAAATGTATATGCAATGACAGGGAGCATCTGGCACGGCTGTATCGTACCCGTCAGAAAATCATATACCGCTGTCATCTGGGGCTGACGGAAGTTCTTCTTCCGGTAACGGTAGAGGAAAAATTCCTCGGTGTCCTTTTTCTCGGACAGGTACGGATCATACCGGATGAGAATATGACGTTTGAAAGAGTATATGCGCGCCTCTCAAAAGAATATCCGGATGTCATCTGTGAAGATACCAGAAACACGCTGGAAAAAGCCTATCATAATACCGCAGTGATCACACAGGAAAAACTGGAGAGTTTGATTGGGCTGGCAGAATTTGCGGGAAAAGGGGTTCACATTGACCGTTGGCTGAATCATTTCAAACTTACTTCGGAAGTCATCGTACAGCAGTATCTCGCATATCTCGATCTGGCACACCTTTCTCTGGCGGAGTTTTCTGTTTCCAATATTGCCGAACGTCTGAATATTTCTTATTCTCAGCTGAACCGTATTTCGACGGCATTGTACGGTCAGCCTCTGAAGCAGTATGTACTGGATGTGAAAATCCGTGCAGCCGCAGCACTTTTGAAAGAGCAGCCGAAATTGCCGATAGTGGAAGTTTCACGCAGAGTCGGAATTGACAATCCGAATTATTTTTCCAAGCTGTTCCAGAAACGGATGGGGTGCCGATGCAGTGATTACAAAGCAGACAGAGTAGTGTGATTCTATGAATTGGTGAGAATATTTTCTCTGCAAAACGAATGATTATTGATTTCTTTCAAACCATGATATAAATTATGACACAGTTTCAATAAACAGTGGACTTGTTTTCAAATTTATGCTACAATATAGCATATGATTATAGAAAAAGGAGCAAAAGATATGAACCCGATATTCGAAAATCCGGCGTATCCGGTTGAGGAGCGTGTCCGCGATCTGATGCAGCGCATGATGCTTCGTGAAAAACTGGCGATCATCATCGAAACCTCTCCGGCAAACGACCGAATCGGTATTCCGAAATACAACCACGGCAACGAAGCTCTGCACGGTGTTGTACGTCCCGGAAAATATACGGTATTTCCGCAGGCAATCGCGCTTGGCTCGACGTTTGATGATGCATTGATCGAGGAGATTGCATCCGCGATTTCCGATGAGTCCCGTGCGATGCATCACCACGGCAAGGGCGTCAGCATCACGGAAGACGAGTACGAAGGCAGATACAACGGCCTTCTGACGTTCTGGTCGCCCGACCTTAACCTTTGCCGCGACCCGCGCTGGGGAAGAACCGGTGAGACCTACGGGGAAGACCCGTATCTTGCCGGGAAAATGGGGGCCGCGTTTGTCCGTGGTCTGCAGGGCGATGATCCGACCTATCTCAAGGCGGTTGCAACGCCGAAGCACTATACCGCAAACAATGAGGAACACAACCGCTTCTCCTGCAATGCGGTCATGAGCGAAAAGACCCTGCGCGAATACCATCTGGAACCGTTCCGCCGTGCGGTAGAGGAGGGAAAACCTGCGGCTGTCATGGCGGCGTACAACGCGATCAACGACGAACCCTGTCATCAGAATCCGTATCTTCTGAAAACGATCCTGCGCGGCGAATGGGGCTTTGACGGTTACGTTGTATCCGACTGCAGCGGTATTGCGAGATTGTGGGACGCCCACCACAAGCATGAAGATCCCGCAGATGCAGCATCTGCGGCACTGAATGCGGGTGTTGATCTGGAATGCGGCAGCTACAGCCCGTATGAGCATTTTTATATGGAATTTCTGGAACGTCAGCTTGCGGAGGGCAAGACTACGGAGGAACGCATCGATGAAGCATGCCGCCGTGTCCTGACTGCACGTTTCAAACTGGGTCAGTTTGACCCCGAAGAGATGGTTCCGTTTTCCAAGATTCCGCTGTCTGTGATCGGATGCGAAAAACATGCGTCCCTTGCATACCGTGCGGCGGCAGAATCCATTGTCCTTCTGAAAAACAACGGCATTCTTCCGCTGAAATCCGAAACCAAGGTCGCCGTAGTCGGCAACAATGCGCATCTCTGTCAGTTCGGCGACTACAGCGGCAAGCCGAAGAACACACCGGTCTCCCCGCTCGACGGCATCCGTGAACTGGGCGGAGATAAGGTCACGTTTGTCCGCTGGACAGGTATCCGGTCGGCCGATCAGTATACCGTTATTCCTTCCGATTTCATGCGTGATCCCGACGGAAATCCCGGTCTGCGCGGTTCTTATTATAACAATGCGGGCCTTATCGGTGCCTGCAGGGTGCGTACCGATGATAAGATCGATTTTGTATGGCGCGATCAGATGCCCGATTCGTTTATCGAAACGCAGCAGTATTCGATCCGCTGGGAAGGTGTTCTGACCCCCGGGATCAGCGGTACCTACTTCCTTCGTCTGAACTATTCCGGCTGTGCTCCGTGTGAAACGCCGAAAATCTTCCTTGACGACCGTGAAATCGGTACACAGATGGCTATTCGTCTGGAAGGCGGAAAAACCTACCCGATCACTGTGGAATACATCAAATCCGCAGAAGGCCCTTCCGTGCAGCTTTCGTGGATCATGCCCGCGGAA
>JAFQLN010000100.1 GCA_017414585.1 Clostridia bacterium
CCATCACCGCCTGCACGAGAAATTGGCGGGGCTTGAACGCCTCCTCCATTCTGGAGCCGATCGTGGGGCTGTACCGTCTGACGGGCGAGCAAAGATATTTGGATTTCGCGCAATATATCGCAGACAGCGGCGCGACCGACGTGGAAAACGTTTTCCGCCTCGCGCTGGAGGACCAGCTGTATCCGTATCAGTATCCCGTCACCAAGGCGTACGAAATGATGTCCTGCTTTGAGGGCTTGCTCGCCCTCTACAGGATCACGGGCGAAGAATGGTACAGGATCGCGACCGTGAATTTCGCAAACAAGATATTGGAGAGCGATTTTACCGTGATCGGCTCTTGCGGCTGTACGCACGAGCTGTTCGACCATTCCTCCGTCAGACAGGCGAATACGACGAACGAAAAAATTCAGCAGGAGACCTGCGTGACGGTCACGCTGATGAAATTGATGTATCAGCTTACGCTTCTGACGGGAGAGAGCAAGTATGCGGATGCCTTTGAAATCTCTCTGTATAACGCCTATCTCGGCGCGATGAATACGGAAAACGTCATCGAGCCGATGATTCTGAGGGAGCATCCCGATTGGGTCGCGGAGCCGCTGCCCTTTGACAGCTACAGCCCTCTGACGGCAGGCACGCGCGGAAACGGCATCGGCGGACTCCGACGGATGAGCGATCGCCATTACTACGGATGCTGCGCCTGCATCGGCTCGGCGGGCTTGGGGCTCGTGCCGCGTATGCAGCTTTTGCGGACGGAGGATGGCTTCGCCGTCAATCTTTACGTCGCAGGCACGGTCAGCGCCGACACGCCCGGCGGTCAAAGGATTCTTTTCGATTTCCGTACGGAATATCCCAAGCATGGAGAAACGGAGATCCGTTTCCGCTTGCCGCGTCCCGAGGACTTTCGGCTTCTGCTCCGCAATCCGCATTGGAGCCAAAAAACGAAGCTGACGCTGAACGGCAAGCCGCTCAGCGTCAGCGAGGGTTATATTGCGATCGAGCGGGAATGGAGAGACGGCGACACGCTTTCTCTGACGCTCGATATGAGAACGCAGGCGATCCGCCCGATTCCCTACGGCTCGCAGATCCTGATGAATAAGGTCGTATGGGATAAGGATATTACGGTTCCCCGCTTTGACCGCGAGGACCCGCTCGCCAGGGAACATCTCGCCTTTCGCCGCGGGCCGATCATGCTGGCGCAGGACGGCAGGCTCGGCTACAGCCTCTCCGATGCCGCAAGCGTGAGGGTTCGCGCAGACGGATACGTGGACGCCCTGCTTCCAGCGGAGAAAAAAGCGGCGTTCGATACAGTCGTCGAAGCGGCGCTTCCGCTCGCGGACGGCTCGTATATGCCCGTCGTCGATTACGCGTCGGCGGGAAAGCTTTTCTCGGAAAAAAGCAGGATGGCGGTATGGATTCGCGTTGCGCCGTAAATCAGATGCGGATCTTTTTGATCTCCTCCGCATAATACTGAACGAGCTCGAATTTCGTGCCGGGCATCAGTCGGTGGTCGGGACAGGGCAAAAAGCCGCCAAGCGAGGCGAGTCGCTTCATGCGTTCGATTTCCGCGTCGACAGCCGCGCGGTCCTTGCGAAGCGCCGTTTTGTCCATGCCGCCGACGCCGAGCATACCCTTGCCGAACTTTTCACGTGCGGGAGCAAACTGGTCGCCCCATACGCCGACTTCGATCGGGAACATGGTGTTGACGCCGGTTTCAAACCAGATCGGCAGGAGCTTGTCCGTAACGCCGTCGCAGTCGAGGGAGATGATGTCGATGCCGTATTCGTGGCAGAGGTCGTTGCGCTTCTTGTAGTGCTTTGCGCAGACTTCATCAAAGACGGAAGGCGATACGAGCGGACCGTTCTTGAAGCAGATGTCTTCCCAGTAGTGGGCAAAGTCGAATTTCGCACCGGTTTCGAGAATAGCCTTTGCGCACTGATACTGCATTTCCGCGTAAGTATCCACAATGTCCGCAAACAGTTCTTCGTCTTCGTCATAGATGAGGTAGCTCATGCCCACAACGGAAACCATGCTGCGGATATTGCCGAGCACGCTGCCGAGATGCAGACCGACCGGTACATCCATCGGACGGGTTTCGTTGAAGGTTTTGTAGTACTCAAGGTTGACGCGGTCGGGGGTATACTGCATCTTCGGCTTGTACAGCGTTTCAAACGCTTCGCGGTCCTGCAGCAGATAGCTGTCTTCGGAAGGAATGGAGTTGACGCCGGGCTTGACCTTCTGGATCAGACCGTTGCCGTCCTGTACACGCTGGGTTCCGTCGGGCAGAACTTCCAGAACCTTGTGTTCAAAGCCCGGGCGGAGACTGTTTGCCGAACCGACACAGCGATACCAGTTGAAGTCCCATCCGATGAGCTTGTCAAGCTCTCTTTCCTTTGCGCTTCCGTCACCGCAGCCGTGCGCCAGATCCTTCGGGATCTTACCCTGTGCTGCCCATTCCTGGAGCAGTTCGCCCCAGTAACCGAAATGAACAGCGGGCATTCTGTCAACGGATTTGTAGTGCAGAAGATTCATTGCGCGTTCTCTGTTTGTCATAGCAGAACTCCTTTTCATGAGAAAAATTCGTCGTGTGATCCTGTTGCTGCAATCCGACTTTCGACTGATCGTACAGCCATGCCGGAAGTGAAAACAGTATGATAAACATATTTTAGCGGATTTGCCGGTCAATTGCAAGAGGATAAATTGTGCAATAATCAATAAAAATTGCTTTTTTCTGTTGACAAACTTCCGATAAATTACTAAAATGAAAGATAAGAGAAACCGAAGAAGGTGCCGAACAAAAATTACCGGGACAGAAATGCGGCAGATATTTCCGATGATCCGCATCCCGATGATAAAGGAAACGAATATGCTCGAATACAATATTGACAAAAACAATATCAGAGAAGGGAGGAGTCTGACGCCGACGGTAAACAGACAGTCCCTCCCGTTTCATGCATGCGGTATCGGTTCATGGGACACGGGTGACAAATATTTCACGCGCCGCGACGGCAGAGAGGATTATCTGATCTTTCTAACGCGGAACGGAACCGGAAAGCTGTCTTACAAAGGACAGAGCTGCATTCTCACGCCGAACAGTGCCGTTGTGATCGACTGCCGGCTGTTCCATGAGTACCGGACTGTCCCCGGTGAACGCTGGCAGTTCGATTTCCTTCATTTTCATGCATTGTCCATGACGGGATATTACAGCACGCTTCTGGAATCGCTGACGCCGGTCCGGCTCCGAGCACCGGAACAGACCAGTCAGATGTTTTTGGAACTGTACGGCCTTTTCGAGCAGAACAGCATTGCTGCCGATGCCGCGGTCAGTCATCTGATTTCCGGTATTCTCACGGAAATGGTCTGCTCGGTGGCGGACAGTGCGGACAGCAGCCGGGCAATCAGCCGCAGGGATATCGCATCGCTTGCCGAATTCATCCGGAATCATTATGCGGAAGATTTGCATATTGATGATTTTATTCAGATTACAAATCTGTCACGCCATTATCTGATTCACCTTTTTGAACGGCAGATTGGGATGTCGCCGTACCGGTATCTGCATATGTGCAGAATCCAGCAGGCACAGCGTCTGCTCGCTTCGACAGACCGCAGTATTTCGGAAATAGCGTACAGCGTCGGATACAGTTCGCCCTCCGGCTTCATCCGGCACTTCAAATCATTTCTCGGTGTTTCTCCGGGCGCTTACCGCAGCAATTCTGTCTGTATGCCGTGAATTTTCCGTGCTGCGGCAGTCTTTTTCCATAATCCGCTCCGTTTAGAGCAATTTCAGTCTATAGAACATCAATTCCTTGCCTTGCTATCGGCAAATCTTTCTGTTACAATATATATGAAAATATACTTGTGCAGTTGGATTTGTAAATAATATGCTTTTTGTTTTTGTGCCGGATTTTGTTCCGTTCGCACAAAAAAGTGATTTCTGTCACTATTTTTGCTGTATCCCCGATAAATATATTATTTTAAGGAGTTCTTATGAAAAAGCGTACACTTTCCCTGATTCTTGTGTGCCTGATGCTTCTTCCGGCGATTGCGGGCTGTTCCGAAAGCCAGGTCAATCCCGCGGACAACACACAGGATACCACCGACACCTCTTCCACGCCGACAGCGGAAGAATCCGCAGCTGCGGAAGGCGAACAGAAACTGCTTCCCGACATCCCCGCTTTGAACTTTGAAGACCGCACCTTCACCTTCCTCACCTCCGGTGTCAACGATACCAACGGCGTAGACTGGGAAACCTACGATATCTGGTTTGAATCAATGAACGGCGAAGTCATCAACGACACCGTCTTTGAAAGAAACCTCTATCTCGAAGATACTTACAAAGTCAAGATCGCCGA
>JAFQLN010000101.1 GCA_017414585.1 Clostridia bacterium
ATCCGTCACTTCGTGACACCTTCCCCACAGAATGAACAAAGTTCATTCAGGGGAAGGCTTTGGTGCAGACCGAACGAACAGTCTGCAGAAGTATGCATATTCAATCTTTTTCCCTAATGACTTGCCGCTTTTACCCTTTTTTCATCTGCATCCAGATCATGAGCACGGTAATATCGGCAGGGTTCACGCCGGAGATGCGCGCCGCCTGTCCGATGGTAGCGGGACGGACTTTATCGAGCTTCTGTGCGGCTTCCAGGCGCAGTCCCGCGATCGCCTTATAGTCAATATCGTCGGGCAGGAGCGTGGATTCGGACTTCTGCTGCCGCGCCACTTCGTCGAGCTGGTGCCGGATATAGCCTTCGTACTTGATTTCCGTCCAGACACGGTCGCGGACATCGCGGGGAAGATCGGGACGGTCGGGGTCGTAAGGCGCGGTTGCCTCATAGTCGAGCTGGGGACGGCGGATGAGATCGGCAAGGGTTGTTCCGCTCGAGATCGGGGTACTGCCGCGTTCTTCAAGCAGGGTATTGATGCCGGATGACGGTCCGAGATTGACGTGCGCGAGTCTTGCCGCTTCTTCTTCGACCATTCTTGTCTTTTCCGTGATTTCTTCATACCGTTCATCGGAGAGCAGTCCGGCGTAATGCCCGTATTTCGCCAGCCGTTCGCCTGCGTTGTCCTGCCGGATGAGAATGCGGTATTCGCTCCGTCCGGTCATGATGCGGTACGGTTCGTTCGTTCCCTTGGTCACGAGGTCGTCGATGAGCGTTCCGAGGTAGGACGAATGGCGGGGGAGGATGATCTGCTCCATCCCGCGCAGGTACAGCGACACGTTCATGCCGGCAAGAAGTCCCTGTGCGGCGGCTTCTTCATATCCGGATGTTCCGTTGAACTGTCCCGCCCCGTAGAGTCCGCGGATTTTCTTGAATTCCAGCGTGCCCTTCAGCTCAAGCGGATTGACGCAGTCGTATTCGATGGCGTAAGCCTGCCGCATGATTTCCGCTTTTTCAAAGCCTCTGAGCGAATGCAGCATTTTGACCTGCACATCGGCGGGAAGGGAGGAGGAAAATCCCTGCAGGTAGATTTCTTCATTATTATAGCCCATCGGTTCGACGAAGAGCTGATGCCGTTCCTTATCGGCAAAGCGCACGACCTTATCTTCAATGGAAGGGCAGTAGCGCGGGCCGGTACCGTGGATTTTGCCGGAATAGAGGGGGGAGCGGTGGATATTCTCCTGAATAATCCGGTGCGTATCGGCGTTGGTATAGACGACATGGCAGGGGATCTGGTCGAGCCGGTTGAGCGCGGCTTCATCGGTGCGGGCGGAGAAGGGAGTGATATAGTCTTCCCCGGTCTGCACTTCGAGCGCGTCAAAGTCAATGGATCTGCGGTGGATGCGCGGGGGCGTACCGGTTTTGAAGCGCATGAGTTCGACGCCGAGTTTGGCAAGATTGGGCGTCAGCGCGTCTGCGGGGAGGGAATTATCCGGTCCGGAATGGCGTCTCACGTCCCCGACATGGGTGACGCCGCCGAGATAAGTACCGGTGCAGAGGACAGCGGCACGGCAGGCGAAGTCCCCGCATGGTTCCGTGCGCACACCGATGACATGGGGCACGCCGGTTTCGTCCGGTTCGGTGACGACTTCGGTGACTTCCGCCTGTACGATGAAGAGGTTATCCGTCATCTCCAGCACGTGCTTCATATAGTCGGTATATTTTCTGCGGTCAGCCTGTACGCGCTTGGAACGGACGGCTGCGCCCTTGGAGGTATTGAGTGTACGGGACTGCATGGTAGCGAGGTCTGCGGCATACCCCATTTCCCCGCCCATTGCGTCGATTTCAAAGACGAGATGTCCTTTGCCCGTTCCGCCGATGGAGGGATTGCAGGGCATATTGGCAACGGCGTCGAGGGAGAGGGTGAAGAGTGCTGTACGGATGCCGCATCGTGCAGAGGCAAGAGCAGCCTCCACGCCGGCATGACCCGCGCCGACAACAGCGACATCAAAACTGCCGCCGGAAAACGAAGAAAATTCCATGGAAGAGAATACCTCCGGATGAATGAACATAAAATATCATTATATTATACCAGAGATGCGGGGGGATTGTCAAGAATAAGGGGAGGGGAAGTTCAGGGAAACAGCTTTTGCTGTAAATTTGAAGTTGACGATGTTTCAGAGGATATACGATCGTTCCCGGACATCTGTAGGGGAGGGGCTTGCTCCTCCCGTCGAATGATTTGGATAAACCGTATTTTATGATCTTCACGGACGATTTGTTTATAAAATCACGTGCGTACCTGATTCTTTCACGGGAGGAGCAAGCCCCTCCCCTACCGGATTTTGGATATTTCTTCACCCGTCACCAATGCAATAACTTCAAATTTACAGTAAGAGCCGTTTCCACAAAAGCCGTCTTCCCTATTCTTAAAATGTTTACAATATAATTAACAAATTCAGGAAGAATTTCTCTCCCGCAGAAGTTATACTGAACTGTACACAAACGAACTTATATCACAAAGGAACCATCATGCTCAAACTTACAGACATCACCAAAGTTTATCCCTCCGGGAACGTAACCGCTCTGTCCGGCGTGTCCATTGCGTTCCGGAAAAACGAATTCGTCTCCATTCTGGGTCCGTCCGGATGCGGCAAAACCACCCTGCTCAACATCATCGGCGGGCTGGACCGCTACACCTCCGGGGAACTCTGCGTCCGCCATGTGCCCACCGCGAAATTCTCCGACCGGGACTGGGACTCCTACCGCAATCACTCCATCGGTTTTGTCTTCCAGAGCTACAACCTCATCCCCCATCAGTCCGTTCTCGCAAACGTCGAGCTTGCCCTCACCCTCTCCGGTGTATCGAAAGCGGAACGCCGCCGCCGAGCGGAAGAAGCACTCACCGCTGTCGGACTTGCCGATCAGATGAAGAAAAAGCCTTCGCAGATGTCCGGCGGGCAGATGCAGCGCGTTGCCATTGCGAGAGCACTCGTCAACGACCCCGACATTCTCCTTGCCGATGAACCCACCGGCGCGCTCGACTCGGAAACCTCCGTGCAGATCATGGAAATTCTGCGCGATGTGGCAAAGGATAAGCTCGTGATCATGGTCACGCACAATCCCGACCTTGCCGCCGAATACTCCAACCGCATCATCCGCGTACTGGACGGACGTGTGACCGAGGACACGAATCCCTACGCTCCCGAAGAGGAGGATGCGGAAGTCTACACCGCCGCCGATACGGCAGAACCTTCAGCCGACGAAAAAGTCCGCGGGAAAAAGCGCACGTCCATGTCATTCGGCACCGCGCTCGGTCTGTCCCTGAACAATCTCATGACCAAGAAGACCCGCACGTTCCTCACCGCGTTTGCCGGAAGCATCGGCATCATCGGCATTGCGCTGATTCTCTCCCTCTCCCACGGCATCAACCTCTACATCGCCAAGGTGCAGGAGGACACCCTCTCCGCCTACCCGATCCAGATCGACGCCGCAACCGTGGACATGACCTCGCTCATGACGACCATGATGGCGGCACGGGAGGAAAACGAATCCGATGAAGAAACTGCCGATGACGGTTCGATTCACTCCAATGTCATGATGTACGATCTCATGGACACGATGATGTCCGTGGAGGTACAGGAAAACAATCTCTCCGATTTCATTGATTTTGCTGAAGAAAACGGCGGGGATTTTGAAGGATATGCGTCCGCTGTCGCTTACGGCTACCGTCTCCCGATGCACATCTACTCCGTGGACAGAAAGGCTGAGGACGGTATGCCCCTGCAGGTCAATCCTTCCGCTCTGTTCTCCGGTATGAGCGCCGGCACGGAACAGAACAGCGGTATGTCGTCGATGATGTCCTCCGGGCTGACGATCTGGCAGGAAATGATCGACAATCCCGATCTGATGCAGCAGCAGTACGATCTTGTCTCCGGCACGTGGCCCCAGAAGTGGAACGAAGTCGTTCTTGTTGTGGACGAAAACTACCGCATCAACGACGTCTTCCTCTACGCGCTCGGCTTCAAGGATCCCGACGAGTTCTATGAGCTGATGCGTGCTGCCATGAAGGGCGAGCAGTTCAACGCCGAAAGCGAGTCGTGGACGTATGACGAAATCATCGGCAAAGAGTTCGCGCTCGTTCTGCCGACGGACACGTATCAGAAAACGGACGGTGTATGGGAATCCATGGCGGACAACACTTCCTTCATGCAGCTTGCCGTGGAAAACAGCGACAAACTTGTGATCACGGGTATTCTCAAGCCGAATCCCGAAGCCGTTGCAACGTCCATCTCCGGTGCTGTCGGTTATCTCCCCGCGCTGTCCGAAGAAATCCTCTCCCGCCTCGACGATGCCGCTGTAATCCGCGAGCAGATGCAGAATTCCGACACGGACATTCTCCTCGGTCTGCCCTTTGCAACGGAGGAAAATGATCCGGCGAACATGACGGATGCGGAAAAGAGTGCGGCAATCCGCGCGGCTTTTGAAGATATGGCTCCCGCAGACCGTGCCGCCGCATATACGAAGACGCTGTCGACCCTCTCCGATGCGGATGCACAGGCGCAGGCTGCCGAACAGCTTGCTGTGATGCCCGCGGAAGCTGTCGGTCAGATGCTCGTGACCGTCATGGCACAGCAGGCAGGTGCCGCCGCGGATGAAGCTGCCGTGAGCGCGTATCTCGCCAAGATGAGCGAAGAAGAAAAGACCGGCTACGCGATGCAGATTCTCACCGCGCAGGTGAAGGAAAAATACGCGCAGACCATGCAGGCGCAGATGGCTTCGATGACGACCGCACAGCTTTCCGATGCGCTCTCCACCGTGCTTTCCTCCATGTCGGACGAACAGACTGCGGCGGCGTTCGCGGAATATATGCCCGCTGTCGTATCCGAATCGACTTACGAAGAAAATCTGAAGACCATCGGCTGGGTGGACCGCTCCGCTCCGGCGTTCATGCGCATTTATGCCGAGACCTTTGAAGCGAAGGATGAAATCGCGCGGATCATTGCGGAATACAACGCCGCCTGCACGGATGAAGGCAGGGAAGAGGACGTCATCAACTACACGGACTACGTTGCGCTGATGATGTCGTCCATCTCGACGATCATTGATGTGATTTCGTATGTGCTGATCGCGTTCGTTTCGATTTCCCTGGTGGTATCGTCCATCATGATCGGGATTATCACGTACATCTCCGTCCTCGAGAGAACGAAGGAAATCGGTATTCTCCGTGCGGTGGGTGCATCGAAGAAGGATATCACGCGCGTATTCAATGCGGAAACGCTTCTGGTCGGCTTCACATCGGGTGCTATCGGCATCGGTGCGACGCTGCTCATCTGCATTCCGGCGAACATGATCATCAAGCATCTCACGGACATTTCCAATCTCGCCCGTCTTCCCGCAGAAGGAGGCATTGCGCTGGTTGTGATCTCCATGGCACTGACGATGATAGCCGGACTGATTCCGTCCAAACTCGCGGCGAAGAAAGATCCCGTGGAAGCGCTGCGGAATGAATAAATCCCGCTGACGCATTTTCAAAATGAAAGACAAATCTCCGGTACAGCAGCCAAACGGACCGCCGAACCGGAGATTTCCTTTTTCCTTTTTCTGCACGGAAAAATTATAAAATACTATTTATTTATGCGCCTTTGTATGTTATAATACAAACAGTTTTCCTGGCAAATCCATATTTTGATGAAAATACCGAAAGGAGTTATTGACTATGAAAAAACTGAACGTAGCACTGGTCGGACTCAGATTCGGCGGCGCATTTGCGGGCATTTACAAGGTGCATCCGAACGTCGGCGAGGTGACGCTGTACGACCCCATAGAAGAAGTGATGCGCCGGACAAACGAGTATATCGGCGGCGCGAAGATGGCTTCCAGCTTTGAAGAAATCCTCGCGGACGACACCATCGACGCTGTCCATCTCGTCACGCCCATTCCGCTGCACGCAGATCAGACCGTAGCTGTGCTCAATGCCGGCAAGCACTGCGCCTGCACCGTGCCGATGGCTACCTCGCTGGAAGATATCCGCCGGATCGTGGAAGCCAAGCGCCGCAGCGGGAAAAACTACATGATGATGGAAACCACGCTGTATACCTACCAGTACTTCTATGCAAAGAAGATGAAGGAAGAGGGCAAGTTCGGCAAGATTCAGTTTTTCCGCGGCTCGCACTATCAGGACATGGCGAACTGGCCGGATTACTGGATGGGTCTGCCGCCGATGTGGTACGGGACGCACGCAATCGGTCCGATGGTCGCGCTGTCCGACTCGCGCATCTGCCGCGTCAACTGCTTCGGCTCCGGCACCATGGAAGAATGGCTCACGAAGCAGTACAACAACCCGTTCCCGATCGAATCCGCGCTGTTTGAATTTGAAAACGGACTGAAGGGTGAAGCAACCCGCTCTCTGTTTGAAACGGCACGTGTATATCAGGAAGGGATGTTCATCTACGGCTCCGACGCCTGCTTTGAATGGGGCTTTGCCGATCACGACGATCCCTACATCACGACAGCCATTCCCGCCGTGGAAGGCAGACGCGGAGGCAGCAGCGATGTCAAAGTAACGCCCATGCCCAACTATTACAAAGACCTGCCCGAAGAGCTGTGGGGATTCACAGTCGGCGGCAACTACGACCCGCTCAACCCGCAGGAATCCCTGAAGAAAGGCGCCGGAGGGGGACACCACGGTTCCCACGCGCATCTTGTCAACGAATTTATCATGAGCATTGTGGAAGAGCGCAAGCCGTGGATTGACGAAAAGCTGGGTGCGAACATCACGGCGGCAGGCATCTGTGCGCATGAATCCGCCATGAAGAACGGCGAAGCGGTTATTGTACCGGAGTTCTGATCGGAATCCCGGGAAAGATGCCGGAAAAAAGAACAGAAACGAAAAATCGCCCGTACCGAGAGCTTTCTGCTGCCGATACGGGCGGTGTTTTTTGGTTTAGTGCCGGTTTAGGATTGCCTGCAGTTTTAAGGGGGGGAATTATTCCCGCTCTGAATTCCGGTTTCACTTTGGTTCCGGTTTCACTTTGGAAAAATTTTTCCTGAGAAAAATTTCTTGGGAGTGGGATGGATTGCTTTCGGTTTCGGGGGGAAATCATTCCCACTCGCTCTACAGCGCCAAAAGTTAAGCAAATTTGTTTAGGTGATATGACTTGTGGTATCTGAGATGGGACACATTATTCATCAAGCATGGCTTGCTGATATGTGGTTGCCGCATAGTTGCCGGGGATGGTCATTCCCGGACATCGGTAGCGGATTTGTGGTATTTGTATTATATCATATTTTGGCGTAGTTTTCAAGATGACACGGGGATTTTTGTGGGAAAGAATGATGCAGCCGTTATGTATCAAGTGCTTTTTGCTCAATTAGCGAATCGGAATTTCAGAAATCGAAATTTTCGTGTTCTCCAATCCATAATATTTCAGGAATTTTTTCAATTCGATTTCATTTTGGCTACACATCGGTCCAAGTATAATCTCCGGAATAAGGGATGAATTCCATATTTCGCTAAGATTCAGATTGTGATAACTACGAATTCCTCTTGATGTCATGCAAAAATGGTCTTGTTCAATTTGTATGCCACTAATAGAAGCTGAATATTCTGTTTCAATATCTTCGTTTTTGTCATTTGTGATGGAATTTTCTTTACAAAAACCGATCAAAAAGCGAGCAGTGTCAAATGATTGAGCATCAAAATACAGA
>JAFQLN010000102.1 GCA_017414585.1 Clostridia bacterium
CAAGGGGACACCCCTTGACCCCGTTTGTGAAGCTGGTCGGGATTTCATCATGGAATAAATTCCATGACGAAATCTATTCGACGTGGAGCGAGTGCAGAGTATTTTACTTTAGCTCCCGCATAACTTCAACACGCGCGTGAGCCTTGCCCAACTTCACCTTTGGACTGCAAATCACTTGTGCTCTCCACGGCGGGGGAAGTCAGGGTCTCGGTGGTCCCTGACTTCCGTCTTTACCATATTCTGATCCCTTGGATCAAATATCGCCTCGTTCAGCTGAAGCATATTTACTTATCTCTTTATCCCCCTCGTTATCATATCAACTGCATCTATGGCGCCGCTGTGCACCTTGTCAGTATAAAGTTCTTTGCGGAGCTTTCTTTCAAGAAAGCGACCGTTCCCCCCGTTCCCCCAAAGGAGGTTACACATGAATTTTCTGATTTTATCCGTTACCGCAGGCGAAGGGCATAACTCTACGGCGCGTGCCGTGAAAGAGGAAGCTGAGCGTCTGGGGTCGGATTGTACGATTCTTGATACGTTTCAGTATATTTCGCCGGAACTGGCTAAGGTTGTTTCGGAGGGGTATCTGCTTGTTACGGAGAAGGCGAAAACCGCTTATAAGCTCGGGTACAGGCTTGCTGAGAAGAGGCGTCCCGATGCCGAGCATCTGCCGTATAAGATTATGAATCTGGCTATGTCCGATGACCTTGCGGAATGCATCAACGGCGGGGATTTCGATGTCGTGCTGTTTACGCATCCGTTTGTCGGACCGATTCTCGACGTCATGAAGGAGCGGCATATCATTCATAAGCGCACCGTCGGAATCCTCACAGACTTCACCTTCCATCCTTACTGGGAGGACGCAACGCGCAACGATTACGTCGTCACCCCCGACCAGCTCCTCCTCCCGCAGGCACGCCGCAAGGGTTTTGCAGATCAGCAGATTCTCCCCTTCGGCATCCCCATTTCCCCCCGCTTCTCACAAAAAACCGAACAGCACGAAGCAAGAAAACAGCTCGGAGTCGATCCGAATCTCCCCACAATCCTCCTCATGGGCGGCTCCATGGGCTACGGCAATATGCTCGAAGTCGTGCAGTCCATAGATAAAATCGCTATGGATGCCCCCTTCCAGCTCCTCGTCGTCTGCGGAAATAACGCCGATGCCAAAGCCGAAATCGAGCAGTTCGCTCCCGAAGCCAAACACCCCGTCCATGCCTTCGGATTCGTCAAAAATATCCCCACCTTCATGGACGCCGCCGACTGCCTCATCTCCAAACCCGGCGGACTCACTACCTCCGAAGCACTCGCCAAAGGCCTGCCCATGATCATCGTCAAACCCATCCCCGGTCAGGAGGAACGCAACGCGGAATTTCTTCTCAATGCAGGCTGCGCTATGCGCGTCTCCAAAACCTGCCCCATCGACGAGTGCATCTTCCAGCTCTTCTCCTCCAAAACCAGACTCGATGCCATGCGCCTCGCCGTCTCCGCTGTCGGCAAACCCGACTCCACCGAACGGCTCGGTCAGTTCCTCGTCGATCTCGCCCATACCCCCATCATCTCAAACGAAAAATTATCCTCCTCCGACTTCGCCGCCAATCCCCTCTTTATCGGCGAGGACGGATATATCATCCGGTAACCGCTATGAATCTTGAATCCATTCCCGCTTCCCGTCTCGCCGGCTCCATCGTCCTCGCTCTCTTCTCCGCCGCACTCATCCTCTACCATGCCGCTCTCCCGGACGATCTCTCCGCCGCCGCGCCCGAAACGGATGCTTCCCTCCCTCTCTATACCGAAACGCTTCCCTCAAACGCGGAAAATCCCCTCCCGCCCGAATCCTCCGACAGCGGAAGTGACACCGGCGAAACCGAACCGACCGCACCCATCCCCGATCCCGTCAACCCTGCCGACCTCGCCGATGCCGCCGCACAAATCCCGGCCGATCCCGCTGTCCCCCTCGGCGCACTTACGGAAGACTTCTTTTCTTCCCTCCCCGAAAATGCACAAATCGCGCTCGATACCTATTTTCATGAAAATCCCGCCCCGGACGCACGCTCCTTCCGCTATGCCTTCTATGCCGCCGTCGGATACACCCCCCTCGCATACGCACACCTGACTGCCTCCGGGACGAATCCGGTGCCCGCATCCCCCGCCGACCCCAACCACATCGCCAGCCTCGTGTTCACCGGCGACTTCAATCTCGGCGAGGACTTCTCATGGTGTCCTATCCGCCATCTCGGGGAAAATCCGTCCGTTTCCGACTTCCTCCTGCCGCCGCTCGACAGCCTGCTTGCTTCCGCTGACCTCATCTGCATCAACCTCGAATGCGTCATCAGCGACCGCGGCACGCCTACGCCGAATAAAGCCTATACCTTCCGCGGCAGTCCCGAAAACGTCCGCCTGCTCACCGAAGCCGGGTGCGATATCGTCTCCCTCGCCAACAATCACGTGTACGACTACGGTCCCGATGCCCTGCTCGATACCATGCAGCATCTTACGGACGCACAAATCGCCTATGTCGGTGCGGGAGCTGATCTCGCCGAAGCGTCGTCTTATAAGGCACTTGTCGCGGGCGGTCTCAAAATCGGTTTTGCGGCGGCGTCCAATGCGGAGAAGTTTTATATGACTCCCATCGCTGAAGAAAACGCGCCCGGGATTCTCACGATGTACGACCCCGCGCTCATGCTTGAGACCGTCTCGAAAGCCGCCGCGGACTGCGATTTTGTCGTCTATGTCGTGCACTGGGGAACGGAGAACTCTACAGTAGTAAACGATAATCAGATTGACCTCGCCGGGCAGTTTGCCGAAGCTGGCGCGGATGCAGTAATCGGGCATCACCCGCACGTTTTACAAAAGACGGATATGATCGGTGATGTGCCCGTCGCCTACTCCCTCGGGAATTTCTGGTTCAATACATCGCCGAACGATACTGCCGCCGCAGAGCTTGTTCTGTCGTGGAACGACGATGCCATTGACGCGCAGATTATCCTCCATGACTGCCGCCACGAAAACGGCGTGACTACCCTCGTCGAATGACGCGGATTTCTCCCTTCCGATCTTTATCTTTCAATTCACCTACAGCACAAAACCGGAGACTTGCCTATGTCTGATCTTACTTATTCCACCTTCCGTGAACACTATCTTTCCATGATCTCCCCCGAACTGCCGGGATTTGCCACGCATTTCGACCGCTTTTCCGATGAATCCGTTATCGAAAGTCTCTTCACCGTGTCCGACAAGCTCATCGACAACGCGAAGAAATTCAACCTCACCTCCATTCTCGAACCCGGCGAAATCATCCGCAAGCACCTCATCGACTCCCTCATCCCCCTCGGCATCCTCCTCAGTGAAGGCATTGCGATTTCCAATATCCTCGATGTGGGCACCGGCGCGGGATTTCCCCTTCTTCCGTGGGCGTGCGCACTGAAGAACGACGATATTTCCCTCACCGGCATGGATGCGACCGCCAAGAAAATTTCCCATATCCTCGAAGCCCGCGATGCCGCCGCGCTCCCTCACCTCACCGCTCTGCAGGGACGTGCGGAAGAACTTGCTTCCACAGCCATGCGCGAATCGTTCACCCTCGTCACAGCGCGCGCCGTTGCGGATCTTCCCGTTCTGATGGAGCTGTGCGCGCCTTTTGTCACCCCGGGCGGATATTTCGCCGCTCTCAAGGGACACGCCGAGGAAGAAGTCAAAGCATCTGCCCGCGCCGCGTCCGTCCTCGGTCTGGAGATTGTCCGCACGGAAAACTACCTCCTCCCCGGCGGCGATGCGCGTTCCCTCGTCCTCTGCCGCAAAATGACCCCCACCCCGCATAAATATCCGCGCCGGTACGCTGATATCACTAAAAAACCGCTGTGATGTCATTCACCGACCTGTGACGCACGCGAATCCGATAAGATGAAATTTTCCCGCATCCACGCGGGAATTTTTTTCTTTTCCATGAAAACCTTCCCCCTTTCGCCTGCCACCCTTCTACGGATTTTGCACCGCGCCTGTGCTATACTTATTCCCGCAGACGGAAAATTGGCACCCGTTTGCAAGTTTGTTTAAATCCAAGGAGGTTACCAATGTTCTGGGGAAAAATCAAAGAAATCAGCCGCATCATCCGTGAAATCGACGTTGACACCATTCTCGTGCCGGAGGGACGCATCCGACAGGTCCGCTCCGACGACAGTCTGACCGCGCTTGCCGACAGCATCCGCGAACACGGCATTCTCGAACCGATCCTCGTCCGCCGCGACCCATCCTCTTCCCGCGACCGTCCGCGCTATCTTCTCATCGCCGGAGAACGCAGACTCCGCGCCGCGCAGATTCTCTCCATGCCGACCGTCCCGTGCGTTTCCATGGACACGAGCGAAATCGACGCGGCAGTGATCGCCATTGTCGAAAATCTGCACCGCGAAGACCTCAATCTCTTCGAGGAAGCCGCCGCAATCGCTTCCCTCATCCATCTCTCCGGCATGACGCAGGAGCAGTGCGCGCGGCGTCTCTCCGTCAGCCAGTCCTATATTGCCAACAAACTCCGCCTCCTCAAGCTCACCGAAGAAGAGCGCGAACTCATGCTTAGAAACAGTCTCACCGAACGGCACGGACGCGCCCTGCTCCGCATCGAGTCCCCGGATGAGCGTCGTCGGGTGCTCGGCGTAATGATCGACCGCATGATGAATGTCGCGGCAGCGGAAGAATACGTGGAGTCCCTCCTGTGCGCGCAGTCTAGGGCGGAAGAAATCCTCGCACGGCAGAAGCCCGATCAGAAAAAGAAGCTCATTATCCGCGATATCCGCATTTTCTACAACTCCATTGACAATGCCGTCGATATTATCAAAAAATCCGGCATCCCCGTCGAATCCTCCCGCAGAGAGACGGATGACGGCACGCTCATCTCCATCCTCCTGCCGAAAGCACCGCTCACCGCCGAGCAGACAGTCGGATCGAAACAGGCAGGGTAAATTGTTTCACGTGAAACATCTCAAGTCTTTTACTTTTGTCAATAATTTATGCTTGACATTTACCAAACTATATGTTATCATAGAATTACGGACTTTCCGGACTCATAGAAAATGTTTCACGTGAAACATTCTTTGTGAATTCACACACAATTTGCATTCCTCTGTTGACTTTTCGGGAACTTTTGACTATAATATAAGGTGTATGACGCGCTGCTTTGCGTCAAATTCATCGACATAAAGGGCTTATCTATGCCGAAACCTTATATTATTTCTTTCGCCAATCAGAAAGGCGGTGTCGGCAAGACGACTTCCTGCGTGAACGCGGCGAGCTGCGCGGCTGAAAAAGGTCTGCGCGTGCTTCTCGTGGACTGCGACCCGCAGGGGAATACGACTTCCGGCGTCGGCATTTCCAAAAAGAATATTTCCGGCACGACCTACGATGTCCTGCTCGGTGATGCGGAACCGGACGAAGTGATTCAGGCGACGGAATTCAAAAATCTCTCCGTGATCCCGGCGACTTTGTCTCTGGCGGGCGCGGAATTTGAACTCTTCAGCGCAGAGAAGCGTGAAAAGCAGCTCAAGAATTTCCTCGCCAAATGCACGGATTTCGATCTGATTTTCATCGACTGTCCGCCTTCTCTGTCCATGCTGACCATCAACGCGCTTACGGCTTCCGACGGGGTCGTGATCCCGATGCAGTGCGAATACTACGCCATGGAAGGGCTTGCACAGCTGATGTATACTATCCGCAAGGTGAAGGAGCTATATAATCCTTCGCTGTCCGTACTGGGCATTCTTGTGACGATGTACAACGGGCGGCTGAATCTTTCGACTGCAGTACTCGGGGAAATCAAGAAATACTACGCGGACAAGCTGTTCAAGACGACGATCCCGCGTTCCGTCAAGCTGTCCGAGGCGCCCGGATTCGGCACGCCGATCAACTATCACGAGAAATATTCCAAAGCGTGCGACGCCTACCGGGATCTGACCGACGAGCTGCTATCCCGCATCGGCATCGTACCGACCGCACTTTAATTTACATATCTCAGCATTATACCGGAGTTCAACAGATTATGGCAAAAAAACAAAGCCTCCGCCGGGGACTGGACGAGATTTTTCTCGACAATTCCTTCCCGGAGGAAGAAAAAAGCACATCCGAACGTCTCAGCGTATCTATTTCGCTGATTGACATCAATCCCGATCAGCCGCGCAAGAATTTCGATGCGGAATCTCTCGCAGGTCTGGCGGATTCCATTTCCGCAAACGGACTTCTGCAGCCGATCCTTGTCCGCAGAATCGAAGACCGCTATGAAATCATCGCAGGCGAACGCCGCTTCCGTGCATCCAAACTCGCGGGACTGGGCGAAATCCCCGTCATCGTCGTCGAAGCGGACAATCTCGCGGCGGCAAAGTATGCGCTGATCGAAAATCTGCAGAGAGAAGATCTTAATCCCTACGAAGAAGCGTCGGCGTACCACACGCTCATGAAGGAATATTCGCTGTCGCAGGAAGAAATTTCGATCCAGATCGGAAAATCCCGTTCTGCTATCGCCAATTCCCTGCGCCTGCTCGATCTCCCGGATGAAGTGGTGAAAATGCTTGTTGACGGACTTCTGACCGCGGGTCACGGGCGTGCTCTGCTAGGTCTGCGCGACAAAAGCCAGATAATCCCTCTTGCCGAACGGTGTGTGAACCGGAATCTTTCTGTCCGCGACGTGGAAGCGGCTGTCAAGCAGGCTAACCGGCTCTATCTGAAGAGTCTGGAAGCCGATGAAGAAGAAAACGAGCTGACAGTTGACTACTTCCAGTCCCTCGAAACCAGATTTACGAATTTCACGGGACGCAGATGCAAAATCGTTGAGTCGAAAAACAAAAAGACTTTCCAGCTCGAGTACAGAGACAACGAAGACCTGGAAGATATCCTGAAAAAACTCGCGGGAGACAATCTTTTCGACGCATATTGATCTGCACCGATGATCAAGGAGGATTCTGCATGGAACAGAAACTGTATTTTTACGAAAACTTTGACATCGACGTAAACGGCACATCCATGCCGCTGATCATCTGGGGACTGTACATCGGGATTGTTCTCGGCGTACTCGGCTCGATTATCTGCCGGATCTATTCGAGCAGAATCATTACGGCTCTCGTAAAAAACGGGTGCACGGATGAAGCGAGCGCGAAAACGCTTTCGGAACTGGCTCTCGGGAACACGTACTTCATCCGCAGAATGCTGCGCGAGGACTCTTCTCTGCGCCGTGCGGTGATGATGTCCGGCGATGCGTCCTCTCCCGTACAGGCAGGAAAGCTGAAAACCTTCTGGTACACGAAATTTCTGCGGGACGACCTTCCTGTGAAAACGGATTTCTCAAACGCACGCTTCTGGCTGCCGGAAGAAAAGCGTCCGGGGGCTGAACTGCGCTACCAGATCGAAGGACACCCGGTTCTCAGCTTTATCTTTGCGGCGGCGGCGCTCTTCGCCGTGGCAATGTTTGCAAACTTTGCGATTCCGGAGCTTCTGCAGATGCTTGACAACTTCATCACAACCGTGAAGCCGGAATCGAATATTCTCTGATCACATCATCTCTTTATCGGGAGATTTCCTATGAACAACAATCAAAATCCGCGCGTCAATCCGCAGAGAAGACAGGCTCCCGCCTATCAGCCCTCCCCTCCCCCGCGGAGAAAACGCAGAAAGAAGAAAATGAGCTTTCTCGCCGTGATCGCGCTCATCGTCCTGTTTGCGCTGATCGCAGTCGGCGTTCTCTTTGCGGGCATCTACTTTACCGGCGTGCGCTATATCAAAGTGCAGGTCACGGAAGATCTGTACGTGAAGTTTCTCGGTCAGGTGGACGACGACGGGAACCCGTATAAGGGACGCATCGTCTACTCGGACGGCATTTCCGCAGAAGTCAATCTCGACCGCGAGGAAATTTCGTACTCCAACGGGGATCTGTACTGCGGTGAGCTGGAAAATCTGCTCAAGGACGGCACGGGTGAAATGCGCTACTCGAACGGGGATATTTATATCGGTACGTTCGAGAGAGATATCATCACGGGCGAAGGCACGTACCACTATGTCGGCGGCGATGTCTATGAAGGCGAATTCGTCAACGGTCAGAAGGACGGGTACGGCGTTTATACCTATGCGGACGGTTCCGTTTACGAGGGGACGTTTGAAAATGACGCAAAATCCGGCACGGGTGAATACCGGTTTGCTTCCGGGGATGTGTACATCGGCACGTATGTGAACAATCAGAAGAACGGTGCGGGCGTGTACACGTGGGCGAACGGGGATGTTTACGAAGGTGAATTTGTGAATGACGTGCGCACGGGCATGGGAACGTATACCTGGGCGAACGGCGAAAAGTACGTCGGGGAGTTCAAGGATAATATCATGCACGGAAGCGGTACGTATTCGTGGCCCGGCGGAAGAACGTATACGGGGCAGTTTGAAAACGGCGTTATTATCCGTACGACGGACGCAAATTAAATCTAAGCAAAACTTCGCCGCCATAAAAGTTTTGATCAAACTTTTTCAAAAGTTTGCGGGGTTTGAAGGGGCAGCGCCCCTCATCGACCGTCGCAACGGTCGAAACTCTCAGGACATCTGAAAAAGTTCCTCTTTTGGTTCTTTTCTCCTCGCTAAAGGAGAAAAGAACAACCAACAATTTAGCCAAACAACAAGGCTGTCACATTCCGGAAATCCATCCTGTGACAGCCTTCTTTCTTTTTTTCTATTCTCATTCCTCCATATGCCCCGGAAGAATGATCGTCATCTTCGTTCCGAATCCCGGGGAGGAAATCGCTTCTATGCGCCCGTTGTGCTGCTCAATAATCCAGCGGGCAATCGACAGTCCCAAGCCGCTGCCGCTTGTGTTGTCCGCACGGGCATTCTCACCGCGGTAGAACCGGTCGAAAATGCGCGGCAGTTCCTCCGCACTGATTCCGCATCCCGTGTCCGCAACATCAATGCAGACCTCCCGCGTCACAGCTCCTTTTGCGTCAACGGACACACGCTCCGCGGCACGAAGGGAAATCGTCCCTCCCTCCGGCGTATACTTCACTGCATTGTCGCATAAAATGTGGATGCTCTGCTTGATCATCGCGGCATCGGCAAGAATGCACACATCCTGCGCATGAAAATCCGCCGCCTCGCTTTCTTCCGGTTCGTCCTGCTCATTCACCGGCGCGGGAAGTCGGGTGTGCGAGGGCAGCGTCAGCTCGTAGTGATGCTTTCTGTCCACCATCTGCGACTCCTCCATGATCTCACAGAGAAGCTCTTCCACGGAAAGCGGCTTGAGTTCGAGCACGTGCCTGTCCATTTCTCCCCGCGCAAGGAACAGAAGCTGATCGAGAAGCGTTTTGATGTGCTCCGACTCGGTCTTGATCGCTTCAATGGCTTCGTCACGCACCTTCGGGTCGTCCTTGCCCCAGCGGTCCAGCATATTCGCATACCCCTGAATCACCGCAATCGGCGTGCGCAGTTCGTGGGAGGCATCGTCCACAAAACGGATCTGCCGCCGCCGCCCTTCCTCCAGACGCTTGAGCATATTGTTCACAGCCGCTTCTAGTCCGCTCAGCTCCGGTGCGTGCATATCGAGCCGCGCTCTGCTGTCCGCTATGTGGTCAATCGCATCGGTGAGGGACTGTATATCGTCCGTTCCGAGTACACTGTCTTCTTTCGCCGCATCCTCGCGCACAGTCTGCTCCGTAGCCGTGTGGGACTCGCGGGACAGCTGCTCCGCCATGATGGCAATGTCGTCAATGGGGCGAAGATACCGCTTGATCAGTCCGCCGCCGGAAAGGGAGCGCAGAATGGCGGACAACGCCTGCAGGACAAAGAGCACGAGGAATGCGCCCGTGACAAGGGTGAGAATCACGGATGCGTCCGCGGTGTACTTTTTGACTTCCGGTACGGAGATCACGATAATCTCCTCCTCGGTCTGCGGCGGGGGTACCTGCGCGGATTCAAAGGCAAACGGAACGTCCGCACCCGCTTCTATCACGGGGACGGATTCGCCGTTGACGGTAAAGCCGGGCTGTGCCGCTTCCTGTTCGATTTCATCCGTGTCTGTGCCGTCAGTCGTATCAATCGCTTCAGTTTCGGGAGGAATCTGTTCGGCTTGCGCAGTTTCCGCTTCCGTCTCAGGCACAGACTGCGTGACCGGCTGCGTTTCGGGAGTCATATCAACCACATCCATCCGCGGAAGTTCCGTCACGGTCATATCCGTATAACCGCCGGTGACAATCTCGAACGTGTAGGACAGTCCGTCAAACGGCAGGGTGAGTTCTCCCTCCGGACGGATGCCGTACCGCAGTTCGTTCACGTACCGGACAATATCGCGCCCGCACTGGACAGTGTTGTAAATGATATCGCATTCGCCTGTGAGCGCGCGGGAACGGACATTGAAAAGCTGTCCCCCGTGTGCGTTTTCCACCGTAAGGCACCATGTCATCATGATCACGGCGGCGGCTAAAATGTCGATCAGAATCGTTTTGGCAAAGGACCGTCGGGTCAGCGCGGCGTTGAGTCTTCGGGCGATGGACTTGCCGCGGATCGGTCTGTTTTTCTGCTTCATGATGTCATGCGTCCTCTTCCCTGTCCGTGATCATGTAGCCGACACCGCGGATGGTTCTGATCACGCTGTCAGCGGTCTTGTGCCGGATATAGCGGACGTAGACATCAATGATGTTCGTCTCGCCGTAGTATTCGTAGCCCCATGCTTCGCTGAGCAGTTTATCGCGGGACATGGCAGTATTCTTGTTTTCGAGCAGGGTTTTCATCAGAATGAATTCGCGGTTGGTCAGCTCCACGGGTGCACCGTTGTATTTCACTTCATGCGAACGGGTATCCAGCTCCACGCCGCAGCAGGAAAGAACGGGATTTGCCTGTGCCTGTTCGTCGCTTCTGTGGTGACTGCGCAGAACGACACGAATGCGCGCGAGCAGCTCTTCGATGGCAAAGGGCTTGGGGATGTAGTCGTTCGCGCCCATGTCCAGTCCCGTGACCTTGTCGGTGACGCTGTCCCGTGCGGTCAGGAGAATGACGGGCACATCGGAGGTTCTGCGCAGGCGGCGGAGGACTTCAATCCCGGAAAGCTGGGGCAGCATGATATCGAGAATGATCAGGTCGTAATGCCCGCTTTCGCTTTTCTCCAGTCCCGCGCGTCCGTCGAAGACCTTATCGACTTCGTAGCCCTCGTGTTTCAGCTCAAGCTCCACGAACCGCGCGATTTTTTCTTCGTCTTCCACAATCAGAATTCGGCTCATCAGTCAAAGTCTCCTTTCGGTGTTTACTCTTTGTCCCCGCCTTTGCTCCGTCTGTCCTCCACGGAGTAGCAGCAGTCGAGAAACAGTCCGACGAGCAGGGCGATGATGACGAACTGGAACATGGACGCTGTGATGATGAGCATGATGAGCACGGGTACGGAGAGGACTTCCTTCCCTTTGCGTTCGATGTAGAAGGAATGGGTCAGGCTTTTGGTGAGCAGTTCCCCGAGCTTGTCGAAGAAGCTGTCCGCCTGCTTTTTGAATCTTCCGTCGCTTTTTTTCGATGCGGTGGCGGTAACTTCTTCATAGGCGGATTTATGCTCAATCGTTGTCATGCTGGCGGTCAGGGGCGCAATTTTGCCTTCCTTTTCGAGGATGATGAGCGCCTCGAGCATATCCCAGTCCGCACGTTCGAGCGCGTCTCTTGCTTCATCGGCGGGAATTCCGGCTTTCTCATGCAGTTTCTTGACCATTTCGTTGTGTTCCATGGTACCTCCTAGGGCTTGTATCATTTAGCAGATTGCAAAACTTCAGTAAAAGGAGAAACGGTCGCTTTTTGAAAAAAGCTCCGCAAAAACTTTTAAAATGATTATTCGTGATTTAGTGACTGCAATTCTGTGTGCATCAATTTAAAAACTCCAAATCCTCTGAAATAGTGAAGTGAGCGGTCAGGGACCTCTACCCTGCCCGCCGCAGCCGGTTTCCCAGTGCTTGATTTCGTTTCTTATGCGTTTTGCAAGTTGCAGCTTGTGTAATTCATTGATTCTATTATACAACACAGATGATGAAAACGGTAGGGGGAGTTGATTAGAGTTTGATTAAAATTCTTCGGAAAGAAAAAAGTCTGCCGCACGAAAGAAAACCTTCATACAGCAGAGCAGTCGGGGGCTTATGGTTCAGTGATTCTCCACCACATCCGACCACGCGATCATGAGGCAGTAGAGCACGAACGAGGGCGCCATGACGATATACCACACGCCGACGAGCGGACAGCAGATCACGTGCAAAGCGAGCATCACGGCGGCAAGGGCAATCACGGCTTTTCTGCCGGACTTTTTGTTATACCGGCTGATGACGATGAGGCACACCGGCAGATTCAGAAGCATCACAGCGAGTGCGGCGATGAAGGACGGTGTGAATCCTTCGAGAAGAATCGCCATTGCCATACAGGAAAGGCACGGGATGATATAGAGGATATTGGCGACAGCGGTGAAGATGAACCGGCTCTGACGCTTTTCACGCAGTTCGGCGGGACTGGGGGTACTGTTTTTCTTTTGCATAAGGAGAACTCCTTCGGGGGTTTGTTTCGTTATATGGATTCAGTATACCACACGAAGCGGACGAATGCCAGTGGGAAGATGTTAAAAATGCGTTTTCAGGTGAAAAATGTGCGTAATTCTGACAATGTACACAGCAACATCATTTACTTAATCATATATGTTACAGAAAATTTGAAGCTGACGATGTTTCAGCGGATATACGATCGTTTGGGATATACCCGTAGGGGAGGGGCTTGCTCCTCCCGTGAAAGAATCAGATACGCACGTGATTTTATAAACAAATCGTCCGTAAGATAATAAAATACGGTTTATCCAAATCATTCGACGGGAGGAGCAAGCCCCTCCCCTACCGGATTTTGGTTATTTCTTCACCCGTCTCCAATGCAATAACTTCAAAGTTTATCTTTAAAGTTATTGCCGCCGTGAGACAATATACAATTTCCTCTTGCATCTTTCGTCAGAATGTGCTATACTATTCACAGTTGGTTCAAAAAAAGAACAAAATTGATTCCTGCATACGGAGTGTTTTGATATGAGTGAAGAAAAGACCACCCTGACCGCTGAAAAGCCGGAAGCCGTCGAAGAAAAAGCCGCTGCTGCCGAAGAAGTACAGGAAGCGGGCAAGAAAAAGAAGAAGAAAAAAGAAAAGGAATGCCGCCGGCTGAAGAGTCTTTCCCCGATGTCGGTTGTGATTCCGTTCATCATGGTGAACCGCACCGGCTCGCAGAACTTCATCCGCGACTCGTTCGATATTGAGAAGCTGGAAAAGTACATGAAGGAAAAGCAGCAGTCCGGCATGACGAACATCAGCATGATGCACATCATGATTGCGGCGTATGTACGTCTGGTATCGCAGCGTCCGGCACTGAACCGCTTCATCCGCGGGCAGCGCGTATGGACGAGAAGAAACGTGGAAGTTTCGCTGACGATCAAGAAGGAAATGACACTGGAGTCTCCGGACACGGTTGTCAAGATCACTGTACCGCCGGATGCGACGCTGGAGGATGTATACAACGCGCTGAATGCGGAAATTGTCGGCTACCGTGACAATCCGGGCGGCAGTTTTGATGCAACGGCGAAGGTACTGACGTATCTTCCGGGGTTCATTTTCAAGTTTTTCGTATTCCTGATGCGATTTTTGGACTATTTCAGCATCATGCCCAAGTTCATAGCGAAGGTAAGTCCGTTCCACTGTTCGTACTTCATCACGTCGATGGGTTCGCTTGGCATTCCGCCGATTTACCATCATTTGTACGACTTTGGTTCCTGTCCGGTGTTCTTCTCGTTCGGGGCGAAGCGGCGTGTGTATGAAGTGGACGCTGAGGGAGCTGTAAAGAAAAAGCATTATCTGGATTTCACGTTTGTACTGGACGAACGCATCTGCGACGGGTTCTATTATGCGTCCGCGCTGCGTCTCCTGAAGCAGATTGTGAAAAACCCGTACCAGCTTGACGAAAAGCCGGTAGTGATTCCGGACATTGACTAAATCCAAGCTAAACTCTGCCGCCATAAAAGTTTTGGTCGAGCTTTTTCAAAAGCTCGTGGGGATCCAAGGGGCAAAGCCCCGGGTCGATCTCCGCAGAGATCGAAACACCCAGGCGTTCGAAAAAGTTCCTTTTTTCGGTTCCTTTTTTCCTCGCTAAAGGAAAAAAGGAACAACAAAAAATCTGCATACAATAACGGACTGCCCGCATTTCGGAAAATTCCCTAATACGGCAGCCCGTTTTCTTTATTCTATTCAATCATCAAATCCGCCAGCGTCACGGAATCCAGATATTCGTTAATCACATCCCCCAGTCCGTGCCACAGCTTCTTCGTCCTGCATTCCTCATGCATCTCACACGGCTCCGCACCGCACTCCATGCACGCGACCGGCACGATCTCCCCTTCCGTCAGCCGAAGAATCTCACCGATCCGGTAGTCCTGCGGTGCCCGCGTGAGTCTGTATCCCCCGCCCTTGCCGGTCACGCCTTCAATCATGCCGTTCTTCGCCAGCGCAGGCAGAATCCGCTCCAGATACTTCAGCGAAATCGCCTGCCGCTCTGCAACCTCTTTCATGGGAATATACTTCCCGTCATCATGCTCCGCAAGATCAATCAAGACCCGCAGCGCATATCTTCCTCGGGTTGAAACCATCATGGTGGGGGGTGTCCTTTCTGGGAATTTTTGTGTGGGGGGAGACGGGGGGAACGGGGAGAACGGTCGCTTTCTTGAAAGAAATCTCCGCAAAGAACTTTAAACTGGCGCACGTTTGGGTGCACAGACATATTCTGAAGCCGATATGGTGGAGAGGGGGGAGAGATAAGTTGTTATGCTTCAGCTGAACGAGACGATATTTGATCCAAGGGATCAGAAACTCGTTAATACGGCTCATGGGGGCCGCCGAGACCCCATGAGCCCACGCCGGCGAGAGAGTGCTAAATATGCAGTCCAAACTGTACGTTGGTCAAGGCTCGCGCGCGGGGTGGGGGATGTGCGGGAGTGGGGTTCTTTTTTCTTTATTCTAACACGGGAGTGGGGGTCAGTCTAGCGGTTTCTTCGAGTTCGTCTTCGTCGTGGGGGGTAAAGAGGGATTTATCGTAGGGGATGCCGTTTTTGTCGAAGTAGTCTGCGAGGGCGTTGCGGATTGCTTCTTCGGCGAGGACGGAGCAGTGCATTTTATGTGCCGGGAGACCGTCGAGTGCTTCCGCGACTGCTTTATTGGTGATTTCCATTGCTTCTTCGACTTTTCTGCCTTTGATCAGTTCGGTTGCCATGGAGCTGGATGCGATGGCGCTGCCGCAGCCGAAGGTTTCAAATTTTACGTCTTCAATGATGCCGTTTTCGATTTTCAGGTAGATTTTCATGATATCGCCGCACTTCATATTGCCGACTTCACCGATGCCGTCTGCGTTTTCGATTGTGCCGACATTCCGGGGATTTCTGAAGTGATCCATAACCTTTTCACTGTAAAGTGCCATAAGTACCTCCAATTTCAACTGTACGTTGTCTCATAAAAGTTTTTATCAAACTTTTTCAAAAGTTTGTGGGGTTCAAAGGGGCAACGCCCCTTGTCGAGGACCGCAGTCCTCGAAACACACAAGACTTCTGAAAAAGTTCCTTTTTTCGGTTCCTTTTTTCCTCGCTAAAGGAAAAAAGGAACAAGTTTTATCTTGGTATTCTATATCTCCATGCGCCTTCTCACGCAATCATATACTCCCTCTTCCCTTCCTGCAGGTCGCGCCATACG
Organism: Clostridia bacterium; assembly: GCA_017414585.1. The sequence continues at coordinate 15,732 of JAFQLN010000102.1, forward strand.
GGGGACATCTCCCGCAGCTGCCGGACTACATCGGTCACAGCCTCTGCAATCGCATCCACATCCGCCTCCGTCATATCCTCGGACAGCGAGAGCCGGAGCGAACCGTGTGCGATTTCGTGGGGCTTGCCGATTGCCAGCAGTACATGACTCGGATCGAGCGAACCGGATGTGCACGCCGAACCGGACGATGCCGCCACGCCCCGGTCGTCAAGCATTAGAAGGAGCGATTCCCCTTCAATGCCCTCGAAGCAGAAGTGCACGTTCGACGGAAGCCGGTTTTCGCGGTGTCCGCTGAGGGATGCGTGCGGGATTTCTTCGAGCCTGCCGATCAGGCGATCGCGGAGTGACGTCAGGTGCGCCATATTCTTCTCCATATTTTCGCACGCCTCGGTGAGAGCTGCCGCCATGCCTGCTATCCCGGGAAGATTCTCCGTACCGGCACGTTTTCCCTTTTCCTGTGCGCCGCCTTCAATCAGTCCCGTCAGCCGGATGCCCTTTTTCGCATACAGCACACCCACGCCTTTCGGTCCGTGGAATTTGTGCGCCGACAGGGACAAGAGGTCAATATTTTCTTCCTTTACGTTCACCGGGATATGTCCGACCGCCTGCACGGCATCCGTGTGAAAGAGTACGCCGTGCCGCCGGCAGATTTCTCCGATCTGTCTGACCGGCTGAATCGTGCCGATTTCGTTGTTCGCGTACATGACGGATACCAGACAAGTCTCGTCCGTGATCGCCGCCTCCACTTCCTCCGGACGAACGATTCCGTCCTCGTGCACATCCAGATACGTCACGGTAAAACCGCTTTTTCTTAACTTTTCCACCGTGTGCAGAACGGCATGATGTTCAAATGCCGTAGTGATGATGTGGCGCTTTCCCTTTCGTTCGCCGAGGGCCGCTGCGGAAACAATCGCCTGATTGTCCGCTTCACTGCCGCCGGAGGTGAAGTAAATTTCCTGCGGGAGTGCACCGATTGCGGATGCAATGTTCGCCCGCGCGGTTTCGAGCAGGTCCTTTGCACGCTGACCCGCGGAGTGGAGGCTGGACGGATTGCCCCAGTTCCCTTCCATGACGGTCAGCATCGCCTGTGCCGCTCTTCTTGAAATCTTCGTTGTCGCCGCGTTGTCTGCGTATATATACATGGTAAAACCCTTTCTTCTGTTATTTCCTACCTCGTTGGTAGGTTTTCTTTTGTGACTACAGTATAGCATAGATTACCTACCTTGTCAATAGGTAATTGAAAGATTTTCCGAAAAAATTTTATGCACTCCAGAAGGGGGATGTCCTGACGGAATTTCTGATAAAAACGACGGACACTGTGATGATTGATCATGGAACCAGCAGGATCATTTTTCGTAGGGACCGGTGGCGCATGCATGCGCGGCCCGACGGTCCGAAAACGAACGATTTTACGAAAATGTCCGTCGGCGGATCGTTTATAAACCTTTTCCCCGTTTCATTTGTTCAAATCGTTCGACGGACCGTCGGGGACGCCGGTCCCTACGAAAATCGGGTGTATTTCCGCCGATATATCCTTATATTCAAATTTCTGTACAAAAGTAAATGCTATTGCCGTGTTTTGGAACATATTGCACTATTGACACAGCGGCGCTTCTGTGATATAATTTATAAGATAAGAACGTAAGAAAATGTTGGAAGCGGTACGAAGCTGCCGCCGGAAAATCGCTGCGCTGCATCCGCACGCCGGGACGCGCAGGTGTTTTTATGCCCGGACAGCCCCTCTGCCGCAGATTTCAGGAGAATGACGGATGAAATTCCTTTATAAAAACTGCTCCCTCCATAGCTCCCGCAGCTGCATCGAAACCGTCGATCTTTTCGTCGATTCCGATGCTCTCTCTGCTTCTTTTACCGGTTTTTCCGCTGACGGCGATGTGCATATCGCTGACGGTTGTGCATTTCATATTTTTCCCGGTTTCGCCGATGTTCATGTACATCTCCGTGAGCCGGGTTTTTCTTATAAAGAAACCATCGCATCCGGAACAAAAGCCTGCGCGCACGGCGGATATACCGCGGTCTGCTCCATGCCGAACCTCAGCCCCGCACCGGACAGCCCCGAAAATCTCCGCGTACAGCTTGACCTGATCGAAAAGAACGCCGTTATCCGCGTCCTCCCCTTCGGTACGATTACGGTCGGGGAAAAAGGCGAAACGCTTGCCGATCTCGAAGGCATGGCGGATCACACAGCCGGATTCTCCGATGACGGTAAAGGCGTGCAGGACAGAGAGATGATGAAACAAGCCATGCTGCGCGTAAAGGCTCTCGGTAAAATCATCTCCGCGCACTGCGAGGACAATTCCCTTCTCAACGGCGGGTATATCCACGACGGCGCATACGCACGCATACACGGACACCGCGGCATCTCGAGTGAATCCGAATGGGGCCCGATTGCAAGAGATATCGAACTGCTCAGCGAAACCGGATGCGCATACCACGTCTGCCATATCTCGACAAAGGAAAGCGTGGAGCTCATCCGCAAAGCGAAGAAACAAGGACTGAATATCACCTGCGAAACCGGTCCGCACTACCTTCTCCTCGACGACGGAGACCTCGAGGAACACGGCAGATTCAAAATGAATCCCCCGCTCCGCTCGCGTGAAGACCGCATGGCACTGCTCGAAGGCATCTGTGACGGAACCATCGACATGATCGCCACCGACCATGCACCGCATTCCGCGGAAGAAAAGTCAAAAGGACTGGAAAAAAGCATGATGGGCGTGGTCGGCATCGAAACGGCGTTCCCGCTGTGCTATACCCACCTCGTCAGAACCGGCATCATCACGCTCGATAAACTCATCGAACTGCTCCACGACAACCCGTGCAAACGCTTCAGCATCGAAAATGCATTGCCGAACAACTTCACGGTATATAATCTCGACGAAACAGACACGATCAACCCCGAAAACTTCCTTTCCATGGGCAAAGCCACACCGTTTGAAGGCTTCGTTGTAAAAGGCGTGTGCAAACTGACCGTCGCCGGCGGAAAAATCGCATACAACGGCATAACAAGGGAATAACCGTCCTTTCCGTCACCAGAAGAACAAACGGAAAATCAGAATCAACCAAACTCCACGGTCATACAGCAAACTCCACGTCGCCTGTCGGCACATCTCCACCATATCAGGTAAAGCTGTAATCTGAAGTGCCGACCGGGACCCATGCACGAACGGGCCACGGACCTCGTCCCGAGGGTCTGCGGCCATGAGCGACCCTCGGGACCGCCCCACGCGCAGTGGCCCCCCGAACGGGTTCCGTTCAAAAAATCCCTGTCAGTAAAACTGACAACCAGCAAAACCGTTCCCCCATCACCTAAGAAAAATCAAAGTAAACATAGATTCCGGAGGTATCATACTATGGCAAAACGTACCGATCTGAAGAAAATCATGATCATCGGCTCCGGCCCGATCGTCATCGGTCAGGCAGCTGAATTCGACTACGCGGGTACGCAGGCGTGTCTCGCACTCAAAGAAGAAGGCTACGAGGTCGTCCTCGTCAACTCCAACCCCGCAACCATCATGACCGACACCACCGTTGCGGATAAAGTCTATATGGAACCGCTCACCCTCGAATACGTCGCACGTATCCTCCGCTACGAACGTCCCGACGCCATCATCCCCGGTATCGGCGGTCAGACGGGCTTAAACCTCGCCGTACAGCTCGAAAAGAAGGGCATTCTCAAGGAATGCGGCGTCAAGCTCCTCGGCACCAAGTCCTCCTCCATTGAACGCGCCGAAGACAGAGAACTCTTCAAGGAACTCTGCGAACAAATCGGCGAACCCGTCATCCCCTCCGAAATCACCTACAGCATCGAAGAAGCGGCAAAAGCGGCGGCTGAAATCGGCTACCCGGTTGTCCTCCGTCCCGCATTCACCCTCGGCGGTACCGGCGGCGGATTCGCTTATAACGAAGAAGAACTCAGAGAAGTCGGCGCGGGCGCGTTCCAGCAGTCCCCCGTTCATCAGGTTCTCGTCGAAAAAAGCGTCAAGGGATATAAGGAAATCGAATTTGAAGTCATGCGCGACGCGAGCGACCACGCAATCACCATCTGCGGTATGGAAAACATCGACCCCGTCGGCGTGCATACCGGGGACTCCAATGTTGTCGCACCCATCCTCACCCTCTCCGATGCCGACAAGAAAATGCTCAACGACAGCGCAATCAAGATCATCCGCGCACTCGAAATCGAAGGCGGCTGCAACGTCCAGTTCGCGCTGAGTCCCACTTCCTCCGAATACTTCCTCATCGAAGTCAACCCGCGCGTGTCCCGTTCGTCCGCTCTCGCATCGAAGGCTTCCGGCTACCCGATCGCACGCGTCACCGCGAAAATCGCTGTCGGCATGACCCTCGAGGAAATCAAAATCGCCAACACGAACGCGGCGTTTGAACCGGATCTCGACTACATCGTTGCCAAAGTTCCGCGCTTCCCGTTCGACAAGTTCTCCGCCGCTTCCAACAAGCTCGGCACGCAGATGAAGGCGACCGGGGAAGCCATGGGCATCGGCATCACCTTCAAGGAATGCCTGCTCAAGTCCCTGCG
>JAFQLN010000014.1 GCA_017414585.1 Clostridia bacterium
ACACCCAAGACTTCTGATAAAGTTCCTCTTTTTGGTTCTTTTTCTCCTCGCTAAAGGAGAAAAAGAACGAATAAACAGTCTGGATACAAATCAAGGCTGTCGCATTTCGGGATTTTTCCCTAAGTGCGACAGCCCCTTTTTGTATGCAGTTTTTGTTCAGGGAGAATCCGTCCGTCTCCGGCTCGGTCGTGTACAGAAACGGTTACGCCAGAAAAACGTGCGGAATCGCTTCCGTGTGCGCCACGACAACATTGCTGCGCGCGCTTGCTGCACGGATTGCTTCGGGAATATCGCTGCCGGTGAGGTAGGTATGGATGAATGCTGCGCTGTAGCAGTCCCCCGCACCAACCGTGGAGACAACCTTCACCTGTTCGGGTTCGCCGGAAAAGGTTTCGGTACCTGCTTTGAAGTCGTACACAATGGAGCCCTTGGCACCCATGGTGTATACAAGCATATGGAGCGTCGGGAATGCCTTCGCAATTGCTTCTGCGAAAGGAACAGTACCGTCGATCAGACCGCAGTCTGCAAAGAAATGCGCTTCTTCTTCGCTGACTTTCGCAATCGTTGCGCGTTCCATGCACAGCTTCAGAGACTCACGATCCCAGCAGCCGGTACGGATATTAACGTCGCAGAAGATATGCGCAAACGAAACTTCATTGAGAAGGGTAAGAATTGCCTTTCTGGAAACCGGGCAGCGCTGTGCGAGCGTATTGAAATAGAAAACATCCGGCTGCAGTGCACGGATTTTTCCGAGCATTTCTTCGTCCACCGTCACGTTGTCATAGGCAACATCGGTGAGGACATTGTACTGCGGAACGCCGTTTTCACCGAGTGTAACGAGACACTGACCGGTCGGCTTGTCATTCCAGCAAACAAAATCGGTTTTGATGCCGTAGCGTTCCATGCATACTGCCGCATCATCGCCCAGCTTGTCGTGTCCGAGCCCGGTGACAAGATGCACTTCCCCGCCGAGCAGAGATGTATGTGCCGCGAAATTGAACGATGCACCGCCGATGACGCTTTTATCGGGATACACATCCCAGATCGTTTCGCCGAATACCAAATATTTCATATGCTATCTCCTTTATTTGCGGATCCGCATAACCGCGCAGGATTTCCCTGTCAGATTCCGGGATCAGAGGCTGAGTTTTTTCAGAGTGATTTTTTCGATCAGAGCAGTCTTTTCATCTGCTGCGGTGAATGTGATATAGCGCTGGTTGAAGTTGAGAATCCACGGGGTTGTCATGATGGCACGGCCTTCACTGCCGAAGATTTCCACGCTTCCCTTGTCGATGATGAACTTCAGTTCCGCATTCTGTGCAGACATAGACATCGGCATGACATCATTTGCCACACGCACACTGTTGCGGGACGCTTCAAGGAAAATGTTCTGTCCGAACACTTCGATGCGCACATCGGACTCCAGAGCGGCAGGATTGAGCGTGATATCCATTTCGTATGCGCCTTCTTCCAGTTCAGCGGCAAAGGGTTTTGCATGGGTCACGGCAACATGATCAAAGGTACGGCAGTCAGCGGCAATCGAGGAAAGGTTTTCCACCGGCGCTGCGCAGAGATAGTAGCCGTCCTTTGTTTCCATGAGGGACATATTGTACGGTACGCTCATCTGACCGGTGAACTTGCCGCTGCCGAAAGAGTGGTTTCTGTCCCATGCGAACTGGATGCGTTCCATTTCATCATCCGTGGAGAAAGTCTGCGCCGCATAGCTGTTCCAGCCGTGGTTGAGCGGACGGGAGGTCTGCAGAACCTTGAACTGACCGTTCACAAATTCGCCGACAATATAGTGATGCGCCGCGCCGCTGAGAATCCACTTGCGGTTGGAAGGATCGCCGTTCACATTCAGGGGATAGAAGTCCGGGCATTCGCCGTCGCGTTCGAGATGCAGACGCTGCAGTTCATTCCAGTCGAGGAAGTTTTCGGAGGTGAGCAGGACATATTCGTCCTTATCGAGATAGAGTGCCATGACATATCTGCCGAGTTCTTCGCACCAGATCACCTTCGGGTCGCGGTTGTCTGCGGCGATATGACCGACAACGGGGTTCTTTTCATACTTGGTGAAGGTTCTGCCGCCGTCGTTGGAGTATGCGATGCACTGCGTGAATTTCTTTTCGTGCGACCGGTAGGAAGTATTGCCTGCGCAGGTATAGAAGAGCAGGATGACGTCTTCATCGCCGGTCTTCAGCCCGGAGCGGTTTTCCTTATCGACAATCGCACTGCCGGAGAACATTGTTCCGTTTTCGTCCGGATACAGTGCCGGTTCAAGGTGTTCCCAGTGGAAGAGGTCGTCGCTGACTGCATGACCCCAGTGCATATTGCCCCAGACCCAGTCATACGGATTGAACTGGTAGAACATATGATAAGTTGTCTTGCCCGTGACGGGGGAGGTGTACTTCAGAAGTCCGTTCGGGTCGTTGATCCAGCCGTACTTGGTCGTGAAGTGAATGAACGGACGGAATGCCTCGCCGATGTCGCCGTGATCGGGCGTGTCGGTCTGCAGATCCTGCAGATCCATATCGGGAGACACAGTCAGAGTGATTTCTTCTCCTCCAAAGGCATCCAGGGGATAGTAGGAATACGCGGTGGGGTTGCGGTAATCGAGCCGCAGGGTGATATCATCCGCCGCTGCTCCGTTCTTCATAATGCGAAGCTGGTGATTGCCCACATATTCGCTTACCGGCAGTATCAGGTATCCTGCTTTCGGTGTGATTGTGATTTTCGCCATTTCTCTATGTTCTCCTGTCAAAATTTACTGAAAAATTTTTTCATGTTTTTTTGTTTCAGCTATTCCATTCAGATTAAATCTGTGTTATGATATCATTATACAGGACGAATTTTTTCGATTCAATATCTAAAACGCTGAAAAGTGGTAAAAATCCGACATGATCCATCTCATTCAATCCTCTGGTTACGACAAAACAAGGCTCTCTAGTTCGCTTGATGTATGCGATGTCACCTACACCAATGTACGCGAAAACTGGATTCACCGCGAACGTTTTCTTTCTACTGACGAAATGATTTACCTGACCAAAGGGGAGCTTTACCTCCGCATCAACGACCGCGACTATGTCATTCACAAGGACAGTTTTTTCTTTATTCACCGTTTCAGCACGGTTGCGGGAATACGAAAATCCGATATGCCGTGCGAGTTCTACACGGTTGCGTACAATGGAATTCTTGCCAATTCCGCCGCCATGGAGCTGTGTGAAATCCCGCTGCAGGGAAGCTCCATTTTTGTGGATGAAATCCTCAAGCGGATGTACAGCGCACAGAAAAACGGTTCCGTGGACGACAATGAAAGCAATATTCTGTTCCTGACACTGACATACGAAGTGGAGCGGTACTTCATCACGCAGAATGAATCCGTTCCGCTGATGGAGCAGACCATCCGCTACATCCACGAAAATATCAACAATCTGATCACCGTGGACAGCGTCTGCGACCATCTCGGCTACAACCGCGACTATATTTCCCGGCAGTTTCTGCAGTGCTACGGCATCACCATCAAGAAATACATTGACCAGAAAAAGCTGAGCGCCGCCAAACATCTGCTGATCTCCTCGAAGATGTCCCTTGAGCAGATCGCCGCAGCCATCGGTTTTGACGACGCACAGCATTTTTACAAATTTTTCCGGTATCACGAGAAAATCTCGCCGAGCCAGTTCAGAAAAATCAATACCTGATTTTATCCGATTCCGAGATCTTTGCGGATCCATGCATCGCGTCTTTCAAGCCAGTCCTTGAGATGCGCGATGCTTTCTTCATGGCTGTTTATGACTTTATCGTACTCGCAGAAGAAATACTTCGACGTCAGGCTGTATCCGCCCAGTTCGTAGTTGCGCTCAAACGCATTGCCGAATTCTTCCACATAGCTGTCGATCAGCCCGCCGTCCGCATACAGATTCTCAATCGTCGGAATCAGCTCCGTGTACCGTTCCTTGACCAGTTCGCGGAACCATGTTGTCACCATCAGCTGACGGTAAAAGTCCACATTCGCCCAGTTTCCCGTGGTATCGTCACCGGTTTTGCCGTTCCCCTGTTTTTGTCCCGCAAAGCTGATGTTGTGGTATTTCGCATACTTGTCATCCGCCGCGCCGTTTGCCATGGAGACGTTGCCCATGCTCAGGTCCATATCCCAGATCGGTCCGGAGTAAAGCCGTTCGTTTTTATAGAAAAAATAGGTCGAACCGTGGAAAATGTCGATATCTTTCATAAGTTCTTCCACGATGTACATATTCACAAACGATTCCACATCAAAGACGCTTTCCACGCGCTCCCGGTCACCGGAAATCGCCGCGTATTCCGCAGCCTTGAGCAGATTTTTGATCGCTTTCTTCTGCTCTTCCGTTTCCGTACCCTTGGCGGGATCAATCGGAACAAAGCGGATGCCGGTAACGGGGGTGTAGTTATAGTTCTTACCCGCCGCTTCGAGGTTGTAGTACCCGTTGCGCTCGAGGAGCATTTCGCCCTTGTCCACATCAATGCCGACTGTTCCGTCCGTGACCGGCATGGTCAGAAGATAGCATCCCTTGTACGTTCCGTCGAGGTAGACTTCCACGAACGTACTCTTGAGTTCGGGTGCAACGCCTGCCAGTGCCGTAAAATCAGATGCGAGCTTATTGCGGACGAGCGATTTATCAAACAGATTCGCCAGCAGAGACCATTTTTTCGTGCCTTTCATGCCGAGAATGGTCTTTTTGCTTGCAAATCTGATATTGTACGCATTTTTCACCGTATTGGCAGTGGAGTTGCCGCGCATCTTAATCTGGATCGGTTCGGCGATGGTGGGAGCCTTTCCGCCTTCCTTGTCCACGATTACAACTTCCGCATCCATGTATTCCGCCGTCACGCTGACCGCCTTTTCCGGTTTCACTTCTGAGGCGGTGATTTCTTCCAGCTGATACGGTACGGAAGATGCCGTCAGCATCCGGATGCGCATATATCTCGCCTGCACGGGTTCGTCCAGTGTGAATCCCTGCGTTTTGTACTTTGCGCCGTCTTCCGCAGTCTGCACGGTGTGCCAGTCCGCACCGTCCGTGGATATGTCGATTTCAAAATGCCGTGCGGCGCCTTTGCCCCATTCCAGACAGAAATAGCCGACTGGACGTACAGCGTCGAAATCGAGCGTGATGGTCTGTTCTTCGTTTTCGTCCGGCTGCCAGAAGGTGGCATCATTCCCGTCCGCCGCCATCAGACCACTGTTTGCCGCATCCGGTTCAGAACTGACGGAAATCTTTGCTTCAGACGCATAGTTCGGCGTGGGCCGGTAGGTGATGAGGTACACACGCGGCGTATCTCCACGCTGATATCGGAGTGACGTATATGCATCCGTCAGCTTCTGCGCCATTGTACACAGTGCCTCGTCATCCGCCGCATCCGATTTGAGCAGTTTCGCCCCTTCTTCGGCAAGAGCAAGGAATGCGCGGCAGGATTCTTCTTCGAGAATCGCCGTATGAAGCTGGGCTGCAGAGAGTTTTTCGATCTGTGCACGCGCTTCTGCGGCGTCGGTGAACATCGGTTTCGCTTCGGTTTCAGCTGCACTGCTCTCCTGCATCTGCTCCTGTTCTGCCGTCTGTTCCTGCGTTCCGGCGGGCATCTTTTCACATCCGGCAAGAAGCATTGCTGCCAGAAGCACGGTGAAGACAGTCTTCAAACAACCTTTCATTGATCTGTTCCTTTCAGAGCCTGAAAATTCCGATACAGCAAAGAGAGGTGATCACCCGGACCACCTCTCCTATGCTATGTATCAGATTTTTATTCTCTTAGTTTCTCTTCTTGCCGAATACCAGTGCGAGACCGGAGATTGCAGCAGCTGCGAAGCAAGCGGTGAAGATATCGAAGGTCTGCGGAGCTGCGGGAACTTCAACAACGTCTTCTACAACGGGAGCTTCGGGAGCGGGGGTTTCAACTTCTTCCACTGCAGGAGTTTCAACAACTTCTTCTTCAACAGCGGGAGTTTCAACAACTTCTTCTGCTGCGGGAGCGTCAGCGGTGGTGGAACCGTCGGGGTTTACCGTGTACTGCTTTGCTGCGGTAACTTCGCTTACCTTGAAGGAAGTGAATTCAACGCTGCCGGTCCAGGTCATGAGACCGATGTAGCAGCCCTGCCATTCGGTGTTTTCGATGAAACCGTACAGTTCGCCTTCAGAGTAGAGGTAGAAAGTACCGTTGTCGATTTCAAGACCGATGGTGAGAGGCTTGTTGTTGGTGAAGTCATTGCTGAAGAGCTGAACTTCCTTGGCAAAGCCGGGGCCGAAGAGACGGGTGGAAGGTCTGCCGATTTCCATGTTCATGCACATCCAGCTGTCGAAAGGAGTTTCGTAGCTGATTCTGGGCATCATGATACCGAATGCCTGACCTTCGGTTACGTTACCGGTAACTTCGATGTAAACGTGATCGTCAACGTCAACAAAGTAATCGGTCATGGTTGCGCAGTCGCCCATAGCTGCGTTGGGAGCGATGAGCTTGCCGTTTTCCCACTTGAATTCACCGTTCTGGCTGAACTTGAAGTTTTCTTCAGCAAGAAGGTCGGTGGTTTCGCCGAGTTCGAGTTCTCTTACATCGTAAGCCTTTGCTTCAACAACGAGTTCGATCTTTTCGGGCTTGTATTCTTCGCCGTCAAGACGGATGAAGTTAACCTTGGAGAAAGATACGTTGGAGAAGAAGGACATCAGACCGACATAACCGCCGATCCAGTTGTCATTCTGACGTTCGCCGTAGAGTTCACCGTTGAAGTATACTCTGAACAGACCGTCTTCGGTGATTTCGAGTGCGAGGGTGTGATCCTGACCGGTAGTGAAGTCATTGCTGAAGAGCTGTGCTTCGTCCGGAATATTTACGTTGGGACCAAAGAGACGGGTGGAAGGTCTGGTAAGGTCCATGTTGAGGCAGATCCAGCTTGCGAAAGGAGCAGCAGGGTCAACTTCAGCCATCATGATACCCCATGCGTTACCGTCAGAGATATTACCGGTAGCTTCGATAACAACGTGTTCGCCGACGTCAACAAAGATATCGGTCATCATTGCGGTGTCGCCGAGTTCCTTGTTGGTGGCAACGAGCTTGCCGTCAACCCATTCCCAGGTACCGCCGCTGGGCGTATTGAGGTAATCTTCACTCAGAAGATTCGTGGTTTCCGCTGCGTAAACATTCAGCGCACCGCCGATGATGAGGCAGACGGAAACAAGAAGAAGCGCGAATAACTTTTTCATCTTTGTTTCCTCCCAGAAAACTTTCGATTTGCTCACATATTTCCGCAGTTCTTATAAACGGCACAAATATATGACTGTCATGTAAATTATATAAAATTACCGTCGTCAGTTCAATGGAAAGAATTCGATATTTAAGAAAAAATCCGACATGCAGAATGGCGTATCGTTCGTATTTTACCGAATTTCCGATTTTTCCCTGCTGTGTCCGGCATACTCAGCGCACAGCTTTTGCCAGATCTTCCCCGATTTCGGCTTCGGTCATGGTATGTGCCAGCGAGAGAAGACGGATGTACATATCCGACGCACGGTCACGGAGCGTCTGCACAGCCCGGTCACCGTCGTACGAACGGGAAGCGGGATCGAAATACACGGTGGAAACAAGCATTTTCTTGGCGTAGCCGCTGCCGAATTTGTCGCTCACGGCATCCAGCTTGTACAGCTCATCGGTTTTCACATCGCCGTTTTTGCAGGAAACAAACACCGGCACCAGTCCGCGCATGAAAATGCAGTCGATTTCGTTCGATGTTCCGTTCGGCTCGTCGTCCCAGTCGATGACAACGCTCAGCTGCGCATCATCGAAAACATATCCGGCTTTTTCACGTTTTTCCAGTCCCATGAGGTAGATGAAATATTCCAGTGCAGAGCCGGATTTGTTCAGACATTCGTCCACAATTTTGTTTTTATAGGAAAAAATGATCAGCCCGTCGCGCGACAGCTTCCTGTCAATGATGACCAGCCCGCGCTCGGCAAAGGCGTTCCACAATTTCCGGTCCACATCGTTTCTGCCCGTTCCAAAGGCATTCTCCGGGAGCATAAACTTTTTGCCCGTATCGGAATACGCGCTGACCGCACCGGAAAGCACGCCGATTTTCGCATTCCATGCGCTGCAGTCCCTGCGGCAGATTTCCCACATCGCACGCACATCCTCTGCGGCTGCATCACCGATGGGGAAATTGATCCCTTTGGAGAGGATGCGTCCGCCGTGGAGCGTAATATTTTCTTCAACAGTCAGATAAACCTGCGATCCGTCGGAGAAATCAAGCTGCTGCCGCTCGATTTTCTTCCGTCCGTTCTCCCCCTTTTGGATGGAATAGAGAACGGCGCGGCGGCTGACCACGTTGATGCGGAAGGCGTACAGATTCTTTCCGTCCGCACGGCAGCAGCCGAGAATCATGCCGAGGGCAACAAGCACGCTTTCGTCCCCGCCGGAGATGTCCACCACGAGCTGGTCATCCTCTGCGCTCTCAATGAGATCAAACAGCTCCGCGACGATGGATTCGAGATCATTCTTCGCCACGGTATTGACTTCCATCACCGGACGGATGCCGCGTCCTTCGAGAATTTTTTTATAGTACGGCACGGAACGGCGGATTTTGCGCGAATCGGACCCGACATAGATGATCTTCTCCGGCTTGAGCGCCAGTGCCGCAACAATATTTTCGACAGGAGTTCTGTCGTACAGTTCAATCAGAGTCATTGTTCCGCTCCTGTCTTATCCATACGGACTGCCGTTTCCAGCGCGATTTCCATCATGGACGTAAAGGTGGTCTGGCGTTCCTCTGCCGTCGTTTCTTCCCCGGTGAGCAGGTGGTCAGAAATGGTGCAGATGGCAAGTGCGTTCTTCTTCGCGCGTGCGGCATTGATGTACAACCCCGCGCTTTCCATTTCGACAGCCATCACGCCCATTTTCCGCCAGCCCTCGTTCGCTTCCGCCGCGTCTTCGTTGTAAAAGGTATCGGAAGAAAGCAGCGATCCGACATGCCAGCGGACGCCGCGTTCCTGTGCTGCCGAAACAGCCGCGGAAAGCAGTGCATACGATGCGGTCGGCGCATAGGTGCCGTGCAGACCGAACTGCGAGACATAGTTCGAGTTGGTGCACGCACTCATGCCGAAAACGATATCGCGGACATGAATATGCTCCTGCATGGAGCCTGCCGAACCGATGCGGATGATATTGTCCACATCATAGGTGTGGTAAAGTTCGTAGGAATAAATCCCGATGGAGGGAATCCCCATGCCGCTCGCCATCACGGACACAGGGCAGCCTTTGTATGTGCCAGTATATCCCTGAATGCCGCGGACATTGTTGACAAGCCGGGCGTCTGTGAAGAAGTTTTCCGCAACGAATTTCGCGCGGAGCGGGTCGCCGGGCATCAGAACAGTTTTGGCAAAATCGCCTCGTGCGGCTGTATTATGCGGTGTAGACATTCTGTATCTTCCTTTCTGTATCTGCATCTCTGTGCTGCTGTGCCTTTATTCTCTCAATATCTGCCATTCGTTTCAGCTCCCCGGACAAAGGAAACGATCCGGCTTGTTCCCAGTCTGTCCGCGCCGAGCTGAAGGAATTTTTCCGCGTCTTCGAGGGAGGATATGCCGCCGGCTGCCTTGATTTTCAGTCCGTTCTTTACATGGGCGGCGAACAGGGCGATATCGTCAAATGTCGCGCCGCCTTTTGAAAATCCCGTCGATGTCTTGATATAATCCGCACCGGATTCGGAGACCACGCCGCACATCCGGATTTTTTCTTCCTCCGTCAGCAGACAGGTTTCGACGATCACCTTGAGAATGATATGATCCCGTTCCCTGCCGCATTCCCTGGCAGAGGCATCTATGGCATCACGGACACGGTTGATTTCATCGAGAAGTCTGTCGTCCTGCCGGTTTCTGACCCAGCCGAGATTGATCACCATATCAATCTCATCCGCACCGTCCCGAACCGCTTCCGCCGCTTCCACGCATTTCACAGCGGTCGTGCTGTATCCGTTCGGGAAGCCGATAACCGTGCAGATTTTTACCATGCCTTCCACGTAATCCGCCGCTTTATGCACATAGGAGGGCGGAATGCACGCCGATGCACAGCGATAGAACACCGCTTCCTCCAGAACTCTGCGGATATCTTCCCATGACGCATCCACGGCGAGAAGCGTATGATCCGCGTGCGCGAGAATTTCTTTTGTATCCATTCGTTCAGTCCCCTTCCCGTTCTGCTTCTTCAAGCACACTTTTTTACCATTCTATATAGATATTATACACCGCTGCGCCGGACAGATCAAGCCTTTTCAAAAAGTCCTCACGCCTCCGGTGTAAAGACATTGCGGTATTCACTGCGGATCGCTTCCAGACGTTCGTTTTCTCTCTCCAGATGCGCTTCGCAGAAAGCAATCACATCCGCCATCGGATTTTCGCGTCCCGTATCGCGGAAAATCTCATGGCGCATCCCGCGGTACATCTTCGCTTCCGCAGGCACCGCAGATCGGGAAAAGCCGATGTCTTCAAAGAAGCGCAGTGCGTCGAGCACCCCTTTGTCTCCGCCGGAAACGGGATCGTTTTCTCCCGCCATCATGAGAAGCGGCAGTCCGGAGCGCGGCACTTCCCAGCTTGACGGACGGTAGACATCGCGCTGCAGACGCTTGAAATTCTCGTACGCACCGATGGATTTTCTGTACCCCGTGTATTTGTCCAGCGAAACGGACAGGCGGTTTTCACAGTCGTCCGAAAGCCAGAGGTACTTTCCGTCCGTTCCCGGCTCTGCGGCAAACGGCTTATTGTACCGTTTCTGCACGGCGCGTTCGAGAAATGCCGGTTTTCTGTCCGCGCCGCAGACAAACGAAAGACAGCGGAGACCAAACAGGGCAAAGGATGCTGTGCGTCTGCGTTTCGGCAGTCCGGCAAGGATAAGTCCCGCGATTGTATCGGTGCGTCGTGCGGCATAAATGGAGGCGGCAAGTGCACCGAAGGAGAACCCGAGCAGATACCGCGGCACCTCCGGCGTTTTCAGTCCATCGGGCAGCCTGCCTTCCAGTAGTTGGCCATCTTTAGGATTTTCGTCCAGGGAAGCATACACCGCGTCGATGTCTCCGGTCAGAATTTCGTCATGATAGCCGAAGTCACTGCCGCATCCGAGTTCGTCCTCCGACCGCACTGTATTGCCGTATCCGCGCAGGTCATGGATCAGTACCGCTCCGCCCGCTTCGGCAGCCGCTTCCATCAGCT
This sequence comes from Clostridia bacterium, assembly GCA_017414585.1. Next base: position 11,217 of record JAFQLN010000014.1, read on the forward strand.
CCGTCCAGCGTTCCTTTCTGTCCGTAAAGCCGTGGAGAATCTGCAGAACGAAGCGCGGCTCCGTCTCCGGCAGGACAGCCAGAACGGACAGCGCAACCGGCTGGCTGGTCTGTGCGTCGTACCGCTTAACAAAATATTCTTTTCTGATCATGATTGTTATCCTTTATTTTTTCCAAAAACTGTTCCGTCCTGTTTTCAGTCCGGTCACGGACTAACCGGTTACGGACTATCCGGTCACGGATCCGATCACGGATGCGCTTCACTCTGATTATAGACGGTTTCAAACCAGTTATGCACGTCCGGAATCGGGCGCACCGGCACAAAGGAGCAGGACGCCGCAATTCCGTTTTCGTCCATCCGGACAGAAGTGGTCAGAACCTGACTTCGGTGCTGTTCGTCCGTGCCTTTTGTCCCCACAATCCGGTAGGAACCGCGGGAAAGTCCGCCGTCGTCGATATATGCAGCAATGGCGGACAGCATGGCATAACGGGTCACGAGGGTATCGTAACTGATCAATAGTTCCGTCAGTGCGGCATGACCGGCGGCACGGCAGGATGAAAACGTCCGCAGTTCTTGTGCCGTTTCTTCCAGCAGCAAGCCGATTTTCTCCCTGTCGCGCAGAAAAGCTGCACACAAATCGTGTTTTCTGCCGTTTTCCAGTCGTCTGCGGACAATCACGGAAGGGTCATCGCCGTTTTCGTCGAGCAGATCCGCCGCACACAGAGCTTTCCGGATCGCTTCCAGCAGTTCATCGCCGATTTGTTCCGGCGCAGGTACTTTCCGTGCGAGGATGGCTTCGGCGGCGCGTGCGGAGCTGACCTGCGTGGAATTAAGCGCAGAACCGCCGGGACGCTTGATGCCGAACACACCGGCGCACTCCCCGACCGGATAGAAATTCTTCAGCGCGGGATTTTCGTAGTCAATTGTACAGGCGAGTCCGCCGTTGAGATGCTGTGCGCAGACAGCAATTTCCAGCATTTCTTTTTCAAGGTCAATGCCGTGATCAAGGTACAGCCGGTATGCGCGTTCGTTCATGGCCCGCAGACGTCTGATCGGCGTCTCCCCGAGCGCACCGCTTTTTTCAAGATAGGTATATGCCGTCTCTCCGATGCTCTGCGGCGACAGTCCTCTGCGTTCGATGACGGACGGTTCGCGGCGGAAATCGAGGTACACCCGTCTGCCTGCCGTGATTTCCCGGTACACGGCGATATCCACCTCGGAGGAACAGCTCTCAGCCGGACCTTCCCGGGTTTTATCGGGGTCAAAGGGCCATTCGTACCCTTTCAGAAACACAGCCCGCGCCAGTTCGTACTCCGTGAAGGCATCGCAGAGAAACTCCCGTTCCCTTCCGTCCGCATCCACGGAGACATACCGGGGGAGAACCTGCTGGTACGATCCGGACAGATTCCACCGGAATGCGGTCGATGCGATGCCGTACTGGGATTCGGTGAGGTTTTCCGCCGACGCACCTGCAAGAAGGGGCGCACCGAGGGAACAGTTCTGGCTCTCGGGATAAACGGAACTGCAGTACACGGCAGACGGTCCGCCCGCTGCCCATACAACCGCTCCGGCGAGGATGACGGTTATGCCTGCGGGGTTGTCCTCAGTGACCCGGTCTGCTGCGATGCACGCAATCCCTGCAGCGCGTCCTTCTTCTGTCAGCACGGAGAAAGCGCGATAACCGTCGAGAATGGGCAGATGCGCATTGCGGCAGGCACGTTCCAGGGCCTCTGTCATATATCTGGAAGTAAGGGGACCGCAGGAAGTTGCGCGGCTGAAGGCATCGTGGTCGGTGCGGTAGCCGGGATACTCCCCGTAGCGGTCATGCGGAAACGGCACGCCGAGCGATACGAGATGATAGAAGCCGCGCAGGGATCCGATCGCTTCCGTCAGGGCAAGGTCGCCGTGCATGGAACCGCCGGCAAAGAGATCCTTCGCCATGTTCCCGGCACAGTCTGGGGTGTGTATGGAGGTAGAGAGCTTATAGTAGGTCTGTTTATCCGAACCGGTATTGCGGGATGTCCCCATATTTACGCCTTCCGTGATCAGACACACATCCGCATCCGCACCGCAGAGGGACAGTGCCGCATTGAAAGCCGCCGCACCGCTTCCGACCACGACCGCACTGCACCGGATCAGAGGGAATGTCGTTTTTCCGAGGGTAAGCATTTCCGTGAGCATGAATTTTCCTGTTCTTTCCTTTGATTTTCTTTTTCTTCATAATAGCACAAAACGGCAAAAAATGCAAGCGGAAGTGACGGGATGGGACAAGAACTTCCCCAAATTGCGAAGGAAGATATTGACATTGGTTCTTCTCTGCTGTATAATAATTGTATATCGAAACGAATTCATCCAATCGGAGGTTTTTATGAAGCATTTCAAGAAAATTTCTCTGCTTCTTGCGGCACTGACACTCTCGTCCTCGATCGCAACAGCAGCAAGCGCGGGCGGCATTTTCCTTCCCCGTCCCGACGACACACAGGTTACCTGTCCTACCTGCGGCACCGTCTTCTGCGCAGATGTCTGTGATGATGAAGAAGACTGCAAAACGCCTGTTTTCTCCCGTCCGTCTGCTCCTTCTCCGGTATGTCCGATTTTTGTTCCGAACTCCGAACTGGCTACTCCCGGAGCTGAAGGAACTGTATACAAGAAAATCTGCACACCTGTCGTGAAGCCGGTCTGCAAACCTGTTGTCACTCCCAGTGTCTGCCTCCCCGGTGTAAAGCCTTCCCCCTCCCCGTTCGACAAATACTGGATTATCGGCGGCGGCAAGTACTACACAGTCGCTAACGCAAAGAAGGAACTGGAAGCATATTTTGAAAAGAATTCCTGCGATGTTTATTTCCAGGCAGGTGACGAACGTTCCATCTGCAGCGGCGCGTATTTCTACTCCACCAATCCCGAGGTTGTTTCTTACAACCACAGAACCGGCATGCTGGAAGCACACAAACTCGGTTATGCGGAAGTTTATGTATACACCACCGGCGGTGTTCCCTTCTACCGTCTTGATGTATCGGTTGTTAAAACCTCTGTCTCTCCCACACTCACCGTTTCCGTTGACAACTGGAATCCCGCTGTCGGCGACACGGTAGAGATCAGCATTACTGCTTCCAACGGTAAGGTATACGATGATATCGCACTCGACTTCTGGACCGGCCACGGCAATGCAACCTTCATCGGCAAGAGAGAACTTCTCGCGCAGAAAAACGGTGCGGTTATTCTTCACGCATACAGCATGTCCGATCCTTCTATCAACGGCAAAGCACTCCTTTACGTGGGCGGCTATACCTGCGCTGTAACCGACGGATACTGGAAGCCGTGCGACGGCGGTATTTACGTTGACAGATGGGACTGGGATATCTGCGATTCCCTCTGCTCTGTCAAGGGCTGGATCAAGAGCACCGAAGGCATTCTGATCCCCGTTCTGAAGTTTGAAACCGTACAGGTCAACGACAACGGTACGCTGACCGATGCGACCATTCTCACCCATGACTCCGTAACGCTTCTGGAATATCTGCAGGGCGTATACGCCGACAAAGGAACACTGATTGATCTGATCAACAAGTACAACTTCCTCAAGTACGGCTTCGGCTGTGATTATGACAAGATCACCTGGTGTGACATCGACTACAGAAATCTGATTCTCTCCCAGCTGATCGGCGGCTGCCTGAAATAAGATTTCATAAAAAGCAAAACAAAATCCCCGTATCACGGCGAAATCGTCATGGTACGGGGATCTTTCTGTCTGTTCAGGTTTGTTCAGGGGTGGTTCCTTCTGTACATTTCCGTCATGGCTTCGCGGCAGCTTTCCGGAACGGCATCGCCGAGATCGCAGCCGTATTTGAGCAGATCGCGGACATATGTGGAACTGATGGCGGAAAGGCACGGGTCGGTGGGCAGGATCACCGTTTCGAGAACGGGATCAAACCGCTTCATGATCAGGGAAAGGTTCAGTTCATAGTCAAAGTCACTCGCGTTTCTGGCACCGCGGACGATGAACTCTGCACCGAGCATTTTCGCGGCGTCAGAGGTCAGTCCGCCGTACAGCATAGCGGAGACGTTTGAAAGCCCCAGTTCTTCGACAGCGGCATTGACCAATGTCAGCCGATCTGCGGGAACGAATGCGCCGCCCGCTTTTTCCGTGTTGGCAAGAATGACAACGGTGACATGATCGAACATCCGCGCCGCACGGCTGATGAGATCCGCGTGTCCGCTTGTGATGGGATCAAAGCTGCCTGTAATGATCGCGTTTCTCATGGTCAGATGCTTTCTTCGGCAGAACTGCCCGCTTTCGGCTGCAGAACGGTGATTCTGGTCCGTCCGTACAGATTGGACTTCACAAGTTCATACTGCGCCGCAAGAGCATCGTCGTCTCCGAAGACATCCTTTCTGACATATTCTTCATTGATGGAGGGGTCTTTTCTGGCGCGGGATGCTTTCACGGGAATATCGCAGTCCGTTTCGCAGATGATATACGCACCGGCAGCACACAGTTCCGCTTTTGCGATACCTGCCAGCGCCTTCGGGAGGTAATCGGTGTCATACGGCGGATCGAGGAAAATGAGATCGTATTTCTCCCGTCCGGCAGCACCGCGGATGAAGGAAGTATAGTCCGTTGCGGAAATTCTGCACTTTTCAAAAAGGTGCGTCCGCTTGGCGTTGTCAATGATGATATCCACAGCTTCTCTGGACTGGTCGATCATGGTTGCCCTTGCTGCTTCTCTGGACAGCGCTTCCAGTGCCATCTGACCGCTTCCCGCAAACAGATCGAGCACGGCGCGTCCTTCGATATCAAACTGCAGCATGGAGAACACCGCTTCCTTCACACGGTCGGAGGTGGGACGTGTATTCTCCCCTTCGAGGGTATTGAGCTTTGTACCTCTGGCGGTACCGGTAATAATTCTCATATGGAATACTCCTTTCGTTTCTGTCGGACAGTCTCAGTCCGCGTACGTATATGCTTCCCCGCGTGCAAAATATTTTACTCCGCCTTCGGATGGAAGTGTTTCCATACAGCCGAAGCGTCTTTTTCGCTGATTCCCGTCACTGCACGCAGGGCAGCTTCATCGGCGTTTTTCAGCTTGGCCAATGAGCCGAAGTGGTCTGTGAGCGCTTTTGCCTTCGCGGGACCGATGCCTTTGATCTGTTCCAGCGACGATGTTTTCAGCGTCTTCCGCTTCGCATTCGTCATGCGGCTGACCGTATAGCGGTGGACTTCCTCCTGAATGCCGTAGATGAGCCGGAAAACATCCGCCTGTCTGGCAATGTTGATTTCTCCTTCTTCATCGGTAAGCGTGCGGGTTTTATGATGCTCGTCCTTGACCATGCCGAAGACGGGAATATCAAACCCTTTCTGCCGGAGCAGTTCCCGGATCACGCCGACGTGTCCTTTGCCGCCGTCGAGAAGAATGAGATCGGGGTATGCGTTCATGGAGTCGTTCTCCCCTGCCCCGATGTGCTCGAGCCTGCGGGAAACGGCTTCCGTCATGGCGGCATAGTCGTCCTGTGTGTCTTTATTCCTGATTTTGAACGTCCGGTACTCGCTCTTCTTCATCCGTCCGTTCACGGCGACAACCATACCGGCTGTGATGTGTTCGTCCCCGAGGTTGGAAATATCGTATGCTTCAATCCGTTCCGGCAGGACTTCCAAACAAAGCAGCGATGCAAGGGACGCGAGAGTCCGCTCGTCGTTTTTGTCCCGCTTGGCGGAATTTTCGGAATGAATGGCTGCGTCGGAAACCGCCATGTCGCAGAGATATTTCGACGCGCCTTTTTTCGGTGTGCGGATGGTGACTTTATGCTCCGCGCGCTCCGTCAGATAATCGGAAAGGAGCAGGCGGTCATGTTCGGGAATTTCAAACGAGAGCAGAATTTCGCCGGGGATATATTCGCGCGACTGGTACAGCGACATGAGGAACGCGGACAGGGTGGAATCCCCGTTGTCATCCCCGGAATCGAACGTGATTTCGTCTCCGCCGAAGAGGAAGTGCTCGCTGTCGGCAATGTAGCCGCTTCGGACATAGAAAACCGTCGCGCAGTCTTTGAATTTCACCGCTTCCCCGTCGAATCCCGTCAGGTGGAGTCCGATGACATCACATTCCACATCGGGCGAACCGACCGCTTTCTGTCTCTCTCCGAGTTTGCGCAGTGCTTCAATGGCATCGCGGTACCGGGCGGCGGATTCAAACTCCAGCTCCTCGGATGCGTCCGTCATTTTTTTCGTCAGCTCGAGAATGACATCGCGTGTACCGCCCCGGAGAATCCCCGCCGCCCGTTCGATGGCTTCGCGGTAGTCTGCGGGATCGACGTTTCCGGTGCACACGCCCATGCATCTGCCGATCTGGTAATACACACAGGGACGTTCCTTGCCGATGTCCTCCGGAAAGGATTTTTTGCAGGTCGGAATGCCAAGCGTGCGCTCCAGCTGTGCAATCGCTCCGTAGACCGTGGAAGTGGAGGAATACGGTCCGAAATAGAGAGAACCGTCCGGGATGCGCTTGCGGGTCATGGTGATGCGCGGCCACAGGGATTTGATGTTGATGCGGATATACGGATATGATTTTGCGTCCTTCAGCTTGATATTATACTTCGGTGTATACTGCTTGATGAGACTGTTTTCGAGCGCGAGGGCTTCCATCTCCGTATCGCAGGTGATGAAACGGAAATCGTGCACGGACGCCGCCATTTTCTCCGTCTTCGGATCATGGGCGCCGTGGAAATACTGCGAAACACGGTCGCGGAGCGATCTCGACTTGCCGACATAGATCACTTTGCCCGCCTCGTTCTGCATGATGTACACACCCGGCGTACGGGGCAGAGCGGCGGATTTTTCGCGCAGATGGTCGATATTCTTTGAAATTTCAGACATACAAAATTCCGATATAAAAAAATAATTGTTAATACTATCCCCCAAAAAGGCTGCTGCCATACTCCCCGGTCGTGGGATATCCCCACCCCTGCGCTTCAAGTACGCCGGTCTGCCCGTGGGGGCTTCCCCACCCGGTCTGCCTGTGGGGGCTTCCCCACTCCGCCGCATGAAAAGGAGCGAGGGTGTGGTGTTCACTCTCGCTCGGGTCATAGTGGTATCGGTTGTGAATGTGCTTATTCAGCAAATCCGGTGTCGATGAGGGCTGCAAGACCTTCCAGTGCGTCTGCTTCATCTGCGCCGTCCGCAATGAGAGTAATGGTCATGCCCTTTACGATGCCGAGAGAGAGAACGCCGAGAAGGCTCTTTGCGTTGACTCTGCGGTCATCCTTTTCAACCCAGATCGAGCTCTTGTAAGAGTTCGCCTTCTGAATGAAGAACGTAGCCGGTCTTGCGTGCAGACCTACATTATTCTTAATTGTAACATCACGAGAAATCATAAGATACGCTCCCAAAACTGTAATAGATATAAATCTCATAAACTGAGGCGAATTCCCACTTCTACGGGTCGGAGAGTATCCGAATGTCGTCGCGGAAGTCACTTTTTATCGAAAAAATGACTGCACCTCTGTATTTATCAATATTATATCAAAAACATTCTGCTAAATCAATAGCTTTCTCCGATTTTTTAATCGGCATCTTCCACAACAAGTGTGAAAGCACCGTCATGTTTTTCAATAATTATGCAAAGAAAACTGATTGGAGAATTAAAGTTTGTTTACCGTAATAATCACATTTTCGCCGTTGATATCCCACTCCTTGGTATATCCCTCCTCTGCCGCTTCAAAGGTGAGCGCGTCGCAGAGAACGGTGGACTTGAATTCATCGGCATCCGCTGCAAGAAGGGCGGTAAGTTTTTCGCTGCCGGTAACGGAAACAGAAATGTGGTCGGTGACAACGAAATCCGCTTCCTTGCGCATGGTCTGTACCTTGGAGATCAGTTCACGGACATAGCCTTCGTTGACAAGCGCATCGGTGAGGTTGGTGTCCAGAGCAGCCGCGATGCCGTTGTCCGCGATGGAGAAGTATCCTTCCTTCTGCTTGACTTCGATAAGAAGGTCTTCTTCCGCAAGGACAACTTCGGTTCCGTCGAAGGTGAAGTGCAGTGCACCTGCAGACTTGAGTTCGTCCATGGCAGCATTGCCGTCGAAATCGTCAGCCTGCAGCGTGCCGCGGATCTGGTTGAGCAGCTTGCCGTACTTCTTGCCGACGGTTCTGAGATTCGGCTTGAAGGAGTAGGAGGACAGTGCGGACATATCATCAACGAACTCGACTGCCTTGACGTTGAGTTCATCGCGGATGATATCGGAATAGAACGCATCGAGGGTGTTTTCGCACTTGACATAGAGCGCGGAAAGCGGCTGACGGTTCTTGATATTCGCGCCGTTTCTTGCCGCACGGCCGAGAACAACGATATCAACAACGGTCTTCATGTTCGCTTCCAGCGTCTTGTCGATCATGGATTCATCCGCTTCGGGGAAGGAGCAGAGGTGAACGGATTCGGGTGCATTCTTGTCCACGGAGCAGACGAGATTTCTGTAGATATCTTCCGCCATGAAGGGGATCATGGGAGCCGCGGTCTTTGCGAGGGTAACGAGTGCGGTGTAGAGGGTCATATAAGCCGCGATCTTGTCGTCGGTCATTTCGGTACCCCAGTAGCGTTCACGCGAGCGGCGGACGTACCAGTTGGACAGTTCGTCCACACATTCGTACAGAACCTTGGCGGCTTCCGGAATATGGTAGTTTCCGAGGTGACGGTCAACATTGGCAACGGTGGTGTTCAGTACGGACAGAATGTACTTGTCCATGACGGAAAGTGCGCAGTCCTTGAGCCGATACTTGGTAGGATCGAACCGGTCGATGTCGGCGTAGAGGACGTAGAACGCATAGGTATTCCACAGCGTGCCGAGGAACTTGCGCTGACCTTCCTGTACAGCCTTGCCGGAGAAGCGGGACGGGAGCCACGGAGCGGAGCCGGAATAGAAGTACCAGCGGATCGCGTCGGCACCGTAGGTTTCGAGCGCTTCGAACGGATCTACCGCATTGCCCTTGGATTTCGACATCTTCTGACCGTTTTCGTCCTGTACGTGACCGAGGACGATGACGTTCTTGTACGGCGAGCAGTTGAAGAGGAGGGTCGAGATTGCCATGAGGGAGTAGAACCATCCGCGGGTCTGGTCAACGGCTTCGGAGATGAAGTCTGCGGGGAACTGCGCCTTGAAGAGATCTTCGTTTTCAAAAGGATAGTGATGCTGTGCGAAGGGCATGGAGCCGGAGTCGAACCAGCAGTCGATAACTTCGGGAACGCGCTTCATTTCGCCGCCGCATTCGGGACACTTGATGGTTACAGCGTCGATGTAGGGGCGATGCAGTTCGATTTCATCGGGGCAGTTCGAGGACATTTCCTTCAGCTCCGCGATGGAACCGATGCAGTGGCGGTGTCCGCAGGGGCATTCCCAGATATTGAGAGGCGTACCCCAGTAACGGTTGCGGGAGATTGCCCAGTCCTGCACGTTTTCAAGCCAGTCGCCGAAACGTCCCTTGCCGATGGAATCGGGAATCCAGTTGACGGTATTGTTGTTTCTGACGAGGTCTTCGCGCACGTCCGTCATGCGGATATACCACGATTCGCGTGCGTAGTAGATCAGGGGTGTGTCGCATCTCCAGCAGTGCGGGTATTCATGTTCAAACTTGGGTGCGTCGAAGAGCTTGCCTTCCTTGTCGAGATCGGCGATAACCATCGGGTCAGCCTTCTTGACGAACGTGCCTGCGTAGGGCGTTTCTGCGGTCATGTTGCCCGCACCGTCCACGAACTGAACGAACGGGAGACCGTACTTTCTGCCGACCTTGGCGTCGTCTTCACCGAATGCGGGCGCGATATGAACGATACCGGTACCGTCGCTCATGGTGACATAGTGGTCGCAGGTTACAAAGTGTGCTTTCATCTTCTGCTTTGCCGCAGCTTCACCGGCGCACGCAAAGAGGGGCTCGTATTCCTTGTATTCGAGATCGGTGCCCTTGTATTCTTCGAGAATTTCGTAAGCGGGTGCGTCTTCCGTTTTGAGTTTGCCGAGAACAGTATCGAGCAGAGCCTTTGCCATATAGTAGGTGTAACCGTCGGCAGCCTTGACCTTCGCGTAGGTTTCATCGGGGTTTACGCAGAGTGCGAGGTTGGAGGGAAGCGTCCACGGTGTGGTTGTCCATGCGAGGAAGTAAGCGTCTTCTCCGATGACCTTGAAGCGGACGACAGCGGAGCGTTCCTTGACGGTCTTGTATCCCTGTGCGACTTCCTGTGCGGAGAGAGGCGTACCGCAGCGGGGGCAGTAGGGAACGATTTTGAATCCCTTGTAGAGCAGACCCTTATCCCAGATCTCTCTGAGTGCCCACCATTCGGATTCGATGAAGTTGTTGTCGTAAGTGACATACGGGTCGTCCATATCCGCCCAGAAGCCGACGGTGCCGGAGAAATCTTCCCACATCCCCTTGTACTTCCATACGGATTCCTTGCATTCGTTGATGAAGGGTTCCAGACCGTATGCTTCAATCTGTTCCTTACCGTCAAGACCGAGCTTCTTTTCGACTTCGATTTCAACGGGCAGACCGTGGGTATCCCAGCCGGCTTTTCTGGGAACATCATGTCCCTTCATCCAGTGGTATCTCGGGATCATATCCTTGATAACTCTGGTGAGCACGTGACCGATATGCGGCTTGCCGTTCGCTGTCGGCGGACCGTCATAGAATGTGTATCCGGGCTTATCCGCGTTCATGGCAAGCTGCTTTCTGAAAATGTTGTTTTCATTCCAGAACTTCAGCGTTTCACGTTCGCGGTCAACGAAATTCATATTGGTGTTGACTTTGTTATACATGATTCCTCCGGGTTTATAGTGATGTTGTTAATACTAAATTTATGGTGCAGGGGGAACGGTCGCTTTTTTGAAAAAAGCTCCGCAAAAAACTTTATACTGACGAGGTGCACAGCACCGCCATAGATGCAGTTTATATAATGACGAGGGGGAAGAGATAAGCTGTTAAGCTGCAGTTGACAGCAGGAAACTTCCGTCCAAGGGATCAGAAACTCGTTTATACGGTTCGCAGGTGACCGCTTAAGTTACTCCGTAACTTTGACCCTGCTCACCCACGCCGTGGAGGATTCTGCCATTAAAACAAAAAAATCCCGGACAGTCCGGGACAGTCTGCCTATGACGGCAGAAATCTGCTTATACCACTCGCACCTACGATACGCTTTCCTTATAACGGCGGAAAATTCCGGCAGAAGCTATGGAACACAGGTTCCGTTCACTCTGCGGCTCGGGAGTGATTTTCGTATGCTGCACTGTACCGGCTTCGCACCTTCTGCCGGCTCTCTGGGACACTGCGTGGGGAAATACCCCGCATCTACTCTTTCCGTCACAGCCTTTATTGTATATTCACATACATATACAATTATACACGCACACAGCTGAAAAGTCAAGTCCCCGGCGAAAAATGAACTTTCAAAAAATGTGATAAAAAGTATTGATTTTTCCAATCCAATATGGTAACATGAAACATATTTGAAGGCTATTTAATCAATGTAGAGTTTGCCCGCTGTGCATCGGGATGCTCTATGCTTTCTATCTGCTGAACCAGCAGATTATTTCGGAAGGATGCCGTACATCGGAACCAAAATGCGGCTTCTTTCTTTCACTTTACAGGAGGCTATCATCATGACAAACCGTAAAAACTGGTGCTGCGCGCTGTCCGTCGGTCCGCAGGTTATCAACAGTCAGTCGCTCGCTGCTCTGGCAGAGGCAGGCATTCACGAAATCGAATTGTCGTCCGGCAGACTGCCGCCCTTTGAAGGCGAATTCAATTTTGTCGGCCGCGCACGGGAACACGCTGCTCTCGCAAAAGCTGCGGGCGTGAATATTTCATCCATTCACCTGCCGTTCGCTCCCTTTGCCGAGCTGGATCCTGCACACAGGGATGCAGAAGTCCGCAAACAGCTGATCGAAGTGCAGAAAAATCTCATTCTTGCCGCAGCGGACGCGGGCATCGGCATCGGTGTCATCCACCCGTCCGGTGAACCTTATACGGAAGAAGAACGTCCCGAACGTCTCGCCATTGCGTGCGAAACAATTGCCGCTCTGACGGAGATTGCCGCCGGCGCAGGCATGACCATAGCCCTTGAAAATCTGCCGCGCACCTGTCTCTGCCGCACATCGGACGAGATGCTGTATTTCCTTGACCGCATCCCCGCTCTGCGTGCCTGCTTTGACACCAACCACGCCCTCACCGAAGATAATGTGCACTTTATCCGTGCGGTCGGCGATAAAATCGTCACGCTCCACGTATCGGACTATGACTTCGTTGATGAAAAGCACTGGGTTCCCGGCGAAGGGCAGAACAACTGGCCCGCAATCCTTGCCGCACTGGAAGAAGCCGGTTATCAGGGACGCTTCCTGTACGAAAGCAAACTGCCGGAAAACGGATACGCCGGACTGCGCGCCAACTACGACGCTCTGATGGCATGACAAAAACAAAAATCCCCTCCCCCATCGGTACACTGACTGCCGAAACGGAGGAGGGATTTGTTTTCAGACTGGAACTGGGCGGGGACAGCCGCGCGGACAGCGTACCTTCTGACGATACCGCACGGCAGCTGATCCGGGAACTGGACGAGTATTTCCGCGGAGACCGCACAGCCTTCTCGCTCAAAGTCAGACCGGCAGGCACACCGTTTCAGCAGGCGGTATGGGCACAGATGCGGAAAATTCCGTACGGACAAACAAAAACCTACGGCGAACTGGCAGAAGCGATCGGCAAACCGGGCGCATCCCGTGCAGTCGGTCATGTGTGCCATATCAATCCCATTCTTCTGCTGATTCCGTGCCACCGGGTCGTCGGAGCTTCCGGCATCGGCGGATTTGCGCACGGTACGGACCTCAAGCGCGTTCTGCTCGGACTGGAACGGGAGACGCTGACCGCATTCAGACATCCATATCCGGAAGATCAAGGGTACTGAGCACCTTAGCGAAGCTCTCGAGCTGTTCCGGCGTGCACTTTTTCTCCGCGCTGAGGACATACTGACGGAAGCTGTCTTCGTAAAGGCGGATGTACTGATAATACTTATCGGTGAGGCGGAGGCGGAACTCCCGCTTGTCTCCTTCGGAGGATTCTTTGATAATATATCCCTTCTGGATGAGCGACGCCACTTTGTACGATGCAGCCGGACGGGATATGCCGATGAAAGCCGCAAATTCGGATATGGTCGGGTTGCCGAGTCCGTGGATGATTTCCACACAGAAAACTTCCATGGCGGTCAGGCTCCCCTCCCGTTCACGGATGACGGAAAAAATCCGCTTGTAAAAACGCAGGCGCAGTTTGTCGGTTATATGTAAAAGTACATCTTCAATCATGGCAGTCTCCGGCTATGCAGGATTGTTTTGAAACGGTTTTCATTATAACAGAATCGTGTGAACAGGGATAGCCTGAATTTATTAACAATTCAAATCATTCCCATGTTTGTACCAAATTCATCCGGCAGCCTGCCCTCTCAGCCGCAAAAATCACGGAGGTACCGCATGAACACAATCTATGACAGCATCCTGTTCGATCTGGACGGTACGCTGTGGGACGCATCGTCCGTCACTGCCGAAACGTGGGTCGAAGTTCTGAAAAATCACCCGGGGGTATCCTGTGCCGCCGAGATGAACGCGCACACGGTCAAGACCTACATGGGACTGACGAACGAGGAACTGGCGGCGCTTTTCTTCCCCGATCTGCCTTTCGATGAAGCCTTCGCGCTCATGCAGGAAAGCTGTGCGCTCGAGAACGAATGGCTGCCCGTCCGCGGAGGAACGCTGTATCCCTCCGTCCGCAAAACGCTCGAAGCCCTCTGCAAAAGCGGATACAGGCTGTTTATCGTCTCGAACTGTCAGGACGGCTACATCGAAGCCTTTCTGGATGCGCACGGAATGCGGGACGTCATCGGGGACTGGGAATGCTCCGGACGCACGGGACTGCCGAAAGCGGACAACATCCGTGCGGTTATGAACCGGAACGGACTGAAAAACGCAGTCTACGTCGGCGATACGGTCAGTGATGCTGTCGGTGCACGAGGAGCAGAAATCCCGTTTGTCTACTGTCTTTACGGTTTCGGCGAGGCATACGGACGCGGAAAAACGGACGATTACGACGCCGCTGTAGAAACCATCGCCGATCTCCCCGCTCTGCTCCGTCAGAGAATTACAGAACAAAGGAAAAAATAATCATGCAGAAATCGAATTTTCATACACACACCACCTTCTCCGACGGACATGACACCGTGCGGGAAATGATCGAAACGGCGCTCGAAAAGGGTTTTACCGCTCTCGGTTTTTCCGATCACAGTTTCTACCTTCCCGGATCAGACTGGTGCATGAGCGAAGCGGGTACACGGGAGAATATCGCCGCAATCCGCCGGGCACAGGAGCAGTACAAAGGAAAAATTGCCGTGTACTGCGGCATTGAACTGGACGGTGAAAGCGAACGCCCCGAAAATCTCGGTTACGAATACGACTACATTCTCTCCTCGGTGCACTCGATTGTCCGCCGCGGCGTGATTCTGCCCATCGACTCCAGTGCGGACAAACAGCGGCAGATTGTCAGCGAGCTGTGCGGCGGGAGCTGGTCGGAATTTGCAAAAATCTACTACGCATCGCTGACCGAGCACGTCTGCCGGAACAAAACGGACATTGTCGGGCACTTCGATCTGGTGACCAAGTACAGCCTGATGCCGGAAGACGACGACTACGTTCGCTATGCCATCGACGCGGTGCATGAAATCATGAAATACGTCAAGACCTTTGAACTGAACACCGGCGCCATCGCCCGCGGACTGCGTACCGTCCCCTACCCGCCCGCGTATGTGCTCCGTGAAATTAAATCTCTCGGCGGACGTGTGATCATCACCTCCGACTGCCACTACCGCGCGAAACTCGACTGCTGGTTTGATGAAGCTGAGGCTTTCCTCACCGCACTGGGCTTTGCGAAAAACGAACACGCTGACCTGAACGATGTCGTCCGCGATATCGAAATCTGGGAATAAAATGGAGGCTTTTATGAACTATCCGAAGAATATATATTCCGGCACATGGAAAGCGGGTCACTGTCAGGGCATCGCAGCGGACTCGGAAAAGGGGTACATCTACTACTCCTTCACGACGATGCTTGTAAAGACCGATTTTGACGGACATTTCATCGGTTCCGTAACGGGACTGTGCGGGCATCTCGGCTGCATCGCTTTTTCCGAAAAAGACGGTATGGTATACGGCTCTCTGGAATACAAGAACGATGCCATCGGCAAGGGAATTCTGAAAATGCTCGACAGCGATATGACCATTCCCGACCGCTTCTACATTGCTATTTTCGATGTTGACAAAATCAACGCTCCCGACATGGACGCACGCGATATCATGCGCTGCGCGTGTCTTGCTGAAGTCTGCAGCGACTACGCGGCGAAGGTCACGCTTGAGGACGGAACACTTCTCGACCACCGACACGGCTGCTCCGGCATTGACGGTACGGCAATCGGCCCCATGTTCGGAGCGGACAGTGCTTCCGCCGATGCACAAAAATATCTCTTTGTCACCTACGGCATCTACGGGGACACTGCGCGCACGGACAACGATTATCAGGTTATCCTGCGCTACTCCCTTGACGATCTGCAGGCAAATGCCGCGCCGCTCGATCAGAATGCGATGCACGATATCGGACCCGCGCATCTCGGCAAGTATTTCGTTTTCACGGGCAACACAAACTGGGGTGTGCAAAATCTCGAATACGACGCATATTCGCATCGGTACTACATGGCAGTTTACCGCGGGAAGAAGGAAGCGTTCAAAAACCCGCCGATGTTTGCCATAGATGCGTCGGTTCTGCCGAAGAAGGCTGTGCTCGAAGGTGTATATCCCGAAACCGAAGCGGATGTTCTCACCCTTGACGATCACGGCACGGACGGATATGCCTATCCCCACGGACAGACCGGCATGGCGTCTCTCGGGGGCGGATATTTCTATATGTCCTACGAAGGCAGAAACGAGGACGGGCAGTTCTCGAACGTGAAGCTGTGCAGACTCGACGGCGGCGATTTCACGGAAGTTTGAGAAAGATAAGGATATGAAACGATTTCTCTACACCCTGATCCAATGCACATGGGGACTTCCCCAGACGCTCGCGGGGCTGGTTCTGTATCTGATCTGCCGGCGCAAAGGATGCCGATCCCATCTCTACCATGGCGGCATCTGCACGCACTGGCATCGCGGCGGCGGGGTTTCGCTGGGTCTGTTTTTCTTCTGCGAAGCCGGAGACCGTCTCACAGCGCACGAATACGGACACACAATCCAGTCCCTCCTGCTCGGGCCGCTGTATCTTCTGGCTGTGGGGCTTCCGTCGTCGCTGTGGTGCAATCTGAAAATCTGCCGCGAGTACCGACAGCGCACAAAAACACCGTACTCGCATCTGTACTGCGAAAAATGGGCGGACATTCTCGGAAAGAAGTACGGCGGCTGACATTCCGGGGCATCCGGTCAGGTACAGAACGGACCCGGGCAGTCGGTGAAGACTTCCGCTGTCATGCCTGCGCCGAGCCGGAACGCGCTGATGAAGACTTCCTCCTCGTCCATGGACATCATTTCGATTGAGAGATTCACGATTTTTTCGAGGATCTCTTTTTCTTCTTCGTTCAGTTTTTCCGAAAGCTGATCGATCAGTTCCGTCTGCCTTTTCTGGAGCCTCCAGTATTCGCTTCTCTTATCGACATACCGTTCTCCGGGTCTGCAGTTCCCCAGCCAGAGCGAGCGGATGATTTTGTACATGATTTTACATCTCCTTTGAAAAATATTTTTATGTTTCTTTAAAGTTTTGTTTAAATACTTTATATATTGATTATACACTATTTCGTGTTATATTGTCAAGTATAAATTTAAACTTTCCCGTTTTTCAACAAAACGAATTATTTGACATTATAAACTTTTTAGTATATAATACAAACTGAGGTGATGATTATGGCAATGCAGGAGAAAATCAGAATCTTGCTTATCAAGCGCGGTAATATCCGTACAGCGGAACTTGCACGGCGGCTCGGAATCAGTCCGCAGAATTTTTATAACAGGTTAAAAAGAGACAACTTCACCGAAAAAGACTTACAGCAAATCGCAGAAGCACTCGACTGCAAACTCGAGATCAACTTCGTGATGAACGATACGGGTGAAAAAGTATAAGCAAAGAAAAAGGGGCTATCGCACGTAGGAAAATTTCCGAAATGCGGCAGCCCGTTTTTATTTGCAGATTGTTAGTTGTTCCTTTTTTCCTTTAGCGAGGAAAAAAGGAACCGAAAAAAGGAACTTTTTGGAAAGTCTTGGGTGTTTCGACCGTTGCGACGGTCGATGAGGGGCTTTGCCCCCTCAACC
>JAFQLN010000103.1 GCA_017414585.1 Clostridia bacterium
GGTAATACGGCGGCGGCAAGCGTGCCGATTGCACTGGATGAACTGGTACGTTCCGGCAAGCTCGTGAAAGGAGACCTCATTCTGCTCTGCGCGTTCGGAGGAGGCCTGTCCAGCGGCGGATGCATCATCCGTTGGTAAGGAGACAACCGGCTCCACTGGAACTGGCGATAACAAAAAATCGACCTGAATGTGATTTTTTTCAGTCACATCAGGTCGTTTTTTCGTTTATGCAGTGAGGAAATAATAGAGAAGTACGACGGTGCCGAGGATAATCCGGTACCAGCCGAATACTTGAAAACTGTGCCTTCGGACAAATCCCACAAGAAAACGGATGGCAATCATCGAAACGATGAACGCGGTAAGCGTGCCGACAATCATCGTGATCACTTCCGTCTGTGTGAAGTGAAGTCCGTAGTCCAGAACATATTTGAGAATTTTCAGAGCACTCGCACCGAGCATGACGGGAATTGCCAGAAAGAACGAGAATTCTGCCGCAGAAGTCCGGGAGACATTCACAAGCATCGCGCCGATGATGGTCGAGCCAGAACGGGATGTGCCGGGAATGAGCGAAAGAAGCTGGAAGCATCCGATTTTGAGCGCGGTTTTCGCGTCAATGTCTTCCGCTTTTTCAACTCTGTATGTGCGGTTTTTGTGCTTTCGTTCAATGATGATGAACACAATACCGTAAAGAATCAACGTCGCCGCGACTGTCATGTAGTTGTAAAGATATTTGTCCAAAAGATCATCGAAAAGAAGCCCGATGACCGCGGCGGGAATGGCTGCAATGATGATATTGCCCCACAAGGTCAGCGTACGCCTTGTTTCATCCGGGGTATTGTCCTTTGTCCATGGGAACAGACGCTTCCGGTAAAGAATCAGCACCGCGAGAATGGAACCGAACTGAATGACCACGCGAAACATTTCCATGAATTCCGGTGATACATTCATATTCGTGAACTTGTCGAAGAGAATCATGTGCCCCGTTGAGGAAACCGGAAGCCATTCTGTGATTCCCTGTACGATTCCGAGAAACAATGCCTTCAGAAAATCGAAAAAAATCATAAACCCTCCGATCAGCCGAGACGCAGGATGTCCCCCTTCTGTACAGGGAACGGAACTTTCAGGCGGAAGTACATATTCGGGTGCGGAGCCGATTCGATTGCTTCACCGCGTGCGGATGACAGACTTGCGGCAGAAAAAGCGCGTCCGACCATGCCGGGGGAGATCAGCTCAACTGTGTCAGATGCACATACTTTGTTGCGCTGGATGAACAGAACATCGTACATTCCGTCACGGTCAGGAGTCAGTGCGGGCTGTACTGCTGTGGCAAGATATGCCTTTTCACGGATGTAGCCGAGCTCGTGTACCGTATTTGCGTTTTCATGCGGCGGTGTGAAGAAAAATCCCGTGCCGTACTCCCGATGGCTGACGCCGCAGAGTTCATTGACCCACGCGGGATCGAGCACATAATGCTCCGGATCACGCCGGTATGCGTCAATGGCGAGACGGTAGGTGTTCGTGACAACAGCAGTATAGTAAGCACTTTTTACGCGGCCTTCGATTTTGTAGCTGGATATGCCCGCTTCTTCCAGTTCCGGAATGTGTTCAAGCATGCACATATCCTTGGAACTCATGAAGAAGGTTTCTCCGTTTTCATCCTGTTCCGCAGCAGCGACGGAAGGAATGTCTGGACGGTTCGCTTCTCCGAGATCCATCGCTGTCGGTGAATACTTCCAGCGGCAGGACTGGGCGCAGGCACCGTGGTTTGCGTCGCGTCCGGTGAAGTAGTTGGAGAGGAGACAGCGTCCGCTGTAGGCAATGCACATCGCACCGTGGACAAATGTTTCCAGTTCAATCGAATCGGGGATGTTCGCACGGATCTCGCGGATGTCCGCCAGCGTCAGTTCACGGGCAAGGACAATGCGCTTTGCACCGAGCTTGTGCCATGCAATGCACGCCTGCGCGGAGACGGTGCTAGCTTGGGTGGAAATATGTACTTCCAGAGAAGGCGCGATTTCGCGGCACAGCATGACAACGCCGATGTCGGAAACAATCACTGCGTCCACACCGATCGAAGCGAGAAAACGGATGTAATCCGAAAGCTCTTCGTATTCATGCGTGTGCGGCATGACATTGACAGTCACATACAGTTTTACCTGATGACTGTGGCAGAAGTAAACGGCGGCAACCAGTTCGTCGCGTTCAAAATTGGTTGAAGCCGCGCGCATACCGAAGTTTTTTCCTGCCAGATAGACCGCGTCAGCGCCGTACAGAACGGCAGCTTTCAGCTTTTCAAAATTGCCGGCAGGAGAGAGAAGTTCCGCTTTTTTCATCGCCATATCAGAAATCCAGGCACAGCCGCGCTTCTACAACGCTTCTGACATAGGCTGCCGCTTCCACATGGAGAGGGTTGACCTGATAACCTGCGAGGGCTTCTTCGCTTTCAAAGGTGGAGTCGAGCATGATGTCGGCGTTGGAAGAAGGCAGACGGTCGGTCACAACAATCAGCTTGATCATCCCGTCAATTTTTCCGTTGAGGGATTCCAGACGGTACTTGACTTCTGCACGGGCAGTGGTCTTTTCTTCTTCCGTAAGAGTTTCCTTCAGTTTCCAGAGAATAATATGCTTAACCATGGTAAAAATCCTTTCTTTGCTGACAATAAGAGTAAATATGGAACAACCTGCCGGCTCATAGAAGAGAGCACTCTCGAAGCACGGCAGGCAGTTTGATCAGACATTCATGATAACCGGCAGAATCATCGGCTTGCGCTTGGTTTTGGAGTAGAGATACTTCGAGAGCGCATCCTTGACATTTGTTTTCATCTGTGTCCATTCGGTTACGCCGGAATCGAGGGTGTCGCAGAGTACGCCCCGGACGAGTTCCCGGACATTGTCCATGAGTTCTTCGCTTTCCCGGACATAGACGAAACCGCGGGAAATCAGGTCGGGACCGGAGATGATGGTCTGTTCGTCCATGTCAACCGTGGCGACAACCACAATCAGACCGTCCTGTGCGAGATGACGTCGGTCGCGGAGAACAATGCTGCCGACATCTCCGACACCGTAACCGTCAACCAGCATCCGTCCGGAGGGAACCGTGCCGTTCTTCTTTGCGCTGTCGGGTCCGAGCTCAAGAACCTGACCGATATCCATGATGAAAATATTCTTTCCGTCCATGCCCATGTATTCGGCAAGTTCCTTGTGCTGCATCAGGTGATGGTATTCCCCGTGAATCGGCATAAAGAATTTCGGCTTGGTGAGTGCGTGAATCAGCTTCAGCTCCTCACGGCAGGCGTGACCGGAAACGTGTACGACCGCTTCGTCGTGATATACCCCAACGCCTTTTTTGTATAATTCGTTGATGATGCGGGAGACCAGCTTTTCATTGCCGGGGATCGCGTGGGAGGAGAGGACAACCAGATCCTTCGGCGTCAGCTCAACCTGTGAGTGATCCGCGAATGCCATGCGGTAAAGCGCAGACATCGGTTCGCCCTGCGAGCCTGTTGTGATGATGGTGATCATCTCCTGCGGATAACGATTGATGTCGGCAATGTCAATCAGAACACCGTCCGGAACATCCATATAGCCGAGCCGCACAGCCGCACCGACGACATTGATCATGCTGCGTCCCGTGATGGCTACCTTGCGCCCGAACTTTACACTGGAATTGATAATCTGCTGTACGCGGTGGACGTTTGAGGAAAAGGTTGCAATGACAATCCGGCGGTCGGGATTGGTCATGAAAATGTGGTCGAGTGAAGTGCCGACTTTTCGTTCCGACGGGGTGAAGCCGGAGCGGTCTACATTCGTGCTTTCGCACATCAGCAGGAGAATGCCTTCGCGTCCGTATTCGCCGATTCTTGTCAGATCCATCATTTCGCCGCTGACAGGGGAAACATCCAGTTTGAAGTCGCCGGTGTGCAGAATCGTACCGACAGGGGTGCGGACAGCAATCATGCAGGCGTCGGCGATGGAGTGGTTTGCACGGATGAATTCACACTTGAATGCACCCAGCTTGAGAATCGTGCCGGCTTCGACTGTGATCAGCGTGCGCTCACCCAGCAGCTTGTGCTCCGCCAGTTTGCTTTCGAGAATGCCGAGCGTCAGGCGCGTACCGTATACTGGAACATTGATCAGCTTGAGCAGGTACGGAATCGCACCGATGTGGTCTTCGTGTCCGTGCGTGACGAGAATGCCGCGGATCTTCTGGAAGTTCTTTTCCAGATAGGAAAAATCGGGGATGACGAGATCAACGCCGAGCATATCTTCATCCGGGAAAGCAAGCCCGCAGTCAATGATGATCATGTCGTTTTCATATTCGATCACGGCGAGATTCTTTCCGATTTCATTCAGTCCCCCAAGCATCATTACACGGGCTTTGGAGGCAGGGGGGGTTTGTTTTTTTGCCATAAATATTCCTTTCATTCATTCGTTTGAAACGGAACGGAGCGCATTCTGAAAAAATGCCGCAGTTCTGTTAAAGCAGCGCTCGGAGACGTGAATATACATGAGCGATCCGTTCCCGTTTCTTTTTCATCTATCTGATATGTAGCTGCAGTGTGTTGGTGCGGAACGGAAATACCTGCCGATAAAAACACAGAAAGGCAGAAATGCATCCTTTTCCCTCCGTGCAGGCAACAGAGAAAAGACCCGACAGATGCCATCCGTAAACCGTCCACGAACGGAGAATGCGGGTAACCGGGAGGAAAGAGGATACTGTGATGTCCGGTCTCGGAGGAGGTATCCCGAAGGCGGCGGGCTTCTCCTCCGAAACATCACAGCATATGAAAACCGTTCCGCCGACCTGCGCAAAATGCAATATGCGCATCGGCGACAAACAAAGCTGATCATATTATACACCAGAAACTTGCTTTCGTCAAGAGATAAGGAAGGCGGGGAGGACGGGTTTTGATAAGCTGACACATTTTTGTGAATAATCACGGAACTTCATCCGGTTATGCCAGACCGATAATCAGCGCGACAGTGCCGATCAGTGCGGAGGAAGTGGCAGCTCCGAGGGCGAAAGCAGCGGCACGTCCGAACAGACGGGTTTTCGGCGGCGGAGCAAAATAGCTGCACGCATCCCGTACGATCCGGTCAGCTTCTGCTGCAAGATCGGATCCTGCGGCGGGAATGGTGTTTTTGGGCAGATCGTTTTTGAGGATGAGATACGCCTCTTCAAAATATCTGCTTCCGGGATTTTTCATGTAGTAAATTTTTTTCTGACAGCCACGCAGCATACTGTTACCTCATCAGGATGTTTTTTCTG
This sequence comes from Clostridia bacterium, assembly GCA_017414585.1. Next base: position 5,270 of record JAFQLN010000103.1, read on the forward strand.
CAGATAGGATCGCCGCAGAATGCTGCCGTTATGCAGAATGGAAAATTCGGGCAGAAAAAACGTGCGACTGTCTTCGACAAAATGTGTGCCCGGGAATGACCGTTTCGGATGGAATTGTTCGTAAATTGCCTGAAAATGGAAAATAGTTAACAAATATTGTAAATTTACCTATTGACAAGGCGAATATTGTGTGTTACAATAAATTCACAGAATAAGCAGGCGAAATTTAGCTGCCGAAAAATAGCTGAACATCATGGAAACAGGAGAAGAAAAATGAAATCACTTGGCATTGTACGAAAAGTGGATGAACTTGGGAGAATTGTTCTGCCGATCGAAACGAGAAAGCGTCTCGGTCTCGGCCCGAAGGATCCGGTAGAGATTTTTGTTGAAAAAGACCGTGTAGTTCTGAAAAAATACGAACCTTCTTGTATCTTTTGTGGGGATGCAGACGATATCGTTCTTTATAAGGAGAAGAGAATCTGCAAAGCCTGCCTCGAAGAACTGAAAAAATCGGAACTGTAATATCTGTCTGTATCCTATGATAAGAGGAAGCCGCATATTCCGGGATGAAATCCGGTGTGCGGCTTTTTTATGTCTGTGGAGCGGTGGAAAATACAAAATATCAGATGTATAGTTCAGAAAATTAACATTTTTCGCCGGAATGCGATCTGATTCGACAAACTGAAAAGGAGAAAATCCGTCATAATATCAAAAAACAGACCGTACTCCGGAGAATACGGTCTGCGTTCTGTTTGAATTATCTCTTTTTGGAAGCGATTTCTTCCAGTGCCTGTGCGATGAATTCTTCGGTGGGCATAGCACCCTTGTCTTCGCCGGTGCGGGTACGGACGGAAACGGTACCGTTCTGACGGTCACGGTCGCCGACAACGAGCATATAAGGCGTCTTCTGCAGCTGTGCCTGACGGATCTTATAGCGCATGGTTTCGTTGGAATCGTCGCAGTGAACCTTGATGCCGGCATCGCGGAGCTTTCCGGCAACTTCCCAAGCGTAGTCGTTGAAGTCATTGCCGATCGGGATTACTTCAACCTGCAGCGGAGCAAGCCACATCGGGAACGCGCCTGCGTACTTTTCGATGAGGAGCGCGAGCGTACGTTCGTAGCAGCCCATGGATGTGCGATGGATGATGTAGGGCAGCTTCTGGCTGTTGTCGCTGTCGGTGTAGTACATACCAAACTTGGCGGCAAGAAGCATATCAATCTGAATGGTGACGATGGTGTCTTCCTTGCCGAAAACATTCTTGCACTGAATGTCGAGCTTCGGTCCGTAGAATGCAGCTTCGTCGATACCGATTTCGTAATCCACGCCGAGATTGTCGAGAATGGTCTTCATGACAGCCTGTGCTTCGTCCCACTGTTCGGGCGTGCCTTCATACTTGGCAGTATTGTTCGGATCCCACTGGGAGAAACGGA
>JAFQLN010000104.1 GCA_017414585.1 Clostridia bacterium
CCGGGCATCTATCATTTTGAAGCCTGCGAACCGGAAGACGTCGTCTACCGCATCGACTTCAACCCGCAGACGGCGGACAAAAAGCGCGAATACATCCGGATGTTCGAGGACTACGGCTGGGACTACCTGCAGGATCTGAACGAATTCAGCTACTTCCGCAAGGCGGCATCCGATGCGGAAACGGAAGCGGATACTGAAATTTTCAGCGACAACGCCTCCAAGGTAGACATGATGCGCCGCATTTTCACGAAGCGCATGATCCCCCTTCTTGTGGTTTTCCTCTGCTGTGTCCTGCCGAACACCGTCAATATCTTCCGGCTCGGCATCACGCACTTCTCCGCCTTCGAAGGCATCCTCATCGGGCTGGTCTACGCCATGTTCGGACTTTATATCGCCATCATCACACATTGTTTCGTCGGATTCCGCCGCCTTTCGAAAAAATATTCCCAGTCCGAAGAATAAATAATTTCCGCCGTCCGCTGCATACTAAAAACACAGAACCGTATCGTTCCCGATACGGTTTTTTTACTGAAACTCATCCGAAGGAGATCCGATATGCCCATTCTCCTCCCCGAGGACGCGGAATACCTCGCCCGCGCCATGACGCGGGAATGCAGCGAACACGACATCCCCTATGCGGCGCGCGTAGGGATCGCTGCGGCCGTCCTGAACCGCATGGAAGACGACCGCTACCCGGACACTGCCGCCGCCGTCATCGCCGCCTGGGACGTCTTCCTGCCGCCCGAGAACACACCGGTCCCCGACTACGAACGGGAATACCGCCTGTGCATGGACGCCTGCCGGAGTGCCGGCGCCGGTGCGGATCCGACGGACGGCGCGCTGAACTTCGAATTTCTCGAAAAAGGCGTCGTCAGCGATTCCCCGTACTATACCGTCATCATCGACAATACCGCATTCTGGTAAAAAGATCCCCGAAGAAACCTTCGGGGATCTTTTGCGTATCGGATGAATCAGTTGTTGTAATCCAGAACCTTGGTGCAGAAGCCGTGGAGGAGCATTGCGAGCTCGCAGCGGAGTGCATTTTCGGTGGGGGTAAGCTTACCGCCGCTGGTGATAAGAATACCGTTCTTGCTTGCGAACTTAACGCCTTCTTCCGCCCAGTCAGCAACCTGATTTGCATCGCTGAGGTTGTAGAGGCTGACACCGGTCAGAGGAGAGGAGATGTTTTCAACAAACATCGCGTAGCGGTACATGAAGAGGTACATCTGCTGGTGGGTGATCGGGTCGTTCGGGCTGAACTTGCCGTTGCCGGTACCATTCGTGATACCCATCTGAACCGCCCATTCAATGTACGGAGTAGCCCAGGAAATCTGCGGGTCGTTCTTGGAAACGTCCGTGAAGCTGGTGCCGGAATATCTGGAGACATCAATGTCAGCCAGACGTCCGAGAACCGTTACGAACATGGCACGGGTCATGGTGGTCATGGGTTCGAACTTGGTCGCAGTCATACCGTTGAAGAGACCTTCGTTGCATACGAATGCAACTGCATCGTAGTACTGCGCGTTCTTGGAAATGTCGGTGAAGGGGTTCGTCCAGGTATCTGCTGCCGGCTTCTTTTCTTCTTCCTTTTCAGGAGTCGTGGTCGTGGTGGTGGCTGTCTTCTTGAAGGTTGCGGTGATTTCCGAATCCTTTTCAACATCCTTCAGAGTGTAGGTAGCAACGCCCTTGGAATTTACGTCGTATTCGTCCGCCTTGAGAACAGACTTGCTGTTTACCTTGACTTCGGAAATTTCATAACCGGTGTTCGGGGTAATGGTGAACTTGACGTCGCCGCCCTTCGCAACCGTGGTCTTGTTTGCTTCTACCTTACCGTTGGAGATGCCGGACTTAACCGTAATGGTATAAATACCGGGGATCTTGTCCTTGGAGAAGACATAGGTGTCGCTGCTGTCAACAATGAGGGTGATGTCTTCGTCGTTGTATTCCATCTTGGACTTGACATCGTCGTCATCGCTGCTGCTGTAGCTTTCGGAGTTGCGGATGGTGACCTTCAGGTCTTCGCAGTCTTCATAATCGATCCAGTCGGATGCCAGTTCGAGGTCATAGCCGTCCAGGTCGATCGTGATTGCGTGGTCGTGGTCGGGAGCAAATTCGAAGCTGCCCAGATCCTGGTCTTCGCCGAGCTTGATCTTTACAGCAAAGCCGCTTTCATAGGTGCTGGAAATGTCGAAATCGTCGATGATATCGTCTTCATCTTCCAGATATTCGAGCGCATCCTTGAGCTTTTCAAAGGTCTTGGTGTCGCCGATCTTGGTAGAGCTGGTGCTGCTGCGGGTAACCGTAACGGAGCAGCCGATATCGGAAACCTTCATATCGAAGGAGTAGGAGTCGATGGTTTCGCCGCCGTATTCGAGGTACAGCTTGATTCTGACTTCGCCGTCTTCCACGTCGTCTTCTTCGACAACGTCTTCGTAGCTGCCGCTCTTACCGGAAACGATTGCATAAAGCTTTGCGGAAGTGCCGAGCCAATCTTCAAGTTCCTCATCGGTCTTGATCTTCTTGTACTTGGTGGAGTCGTTCGAATCCTTGTACTTGATGTACACATACTCGAACAGCTTTTCCCAGTCAAGTTCGTCGTCGATCGTGATTTCCGCTTCTTCATCAAGCAGGTGCTTGTAGCTGGAGCTGGTGGAGAAACCGGTAACATTTACGGTCGGTGCAGCGGCAGTTACGGTCAGACCGGTGATGGTAAGAGTGTAGGAATTGCCCTGATCGTCCGTGGGGCTTACCGTAACGGAAGTATCCCCTGCCTTCAGCACCTTGGTAGAAGTAGCAGTGGAGCCGTAAGATCTTAAATATGTGGTATTGTCGGTATAAACGAACATTACCTTAAGTCCGCCGGGAGCGAAAGTTTCACCATCCTTATAGACCGTCTTGGTCGGAGGAGTGTGAATGTACGCGTGGCTGACAACCTTTTTTTCTGCTTCCGGTTCATCTTTCGGAATGGGATTTACCTTAATGAGGACTGTAGCATCCTTACCTTCATAGGAAACCGTGAGAGTCTTGTCGCTTTCCTTAAGTTCGCCGTCAGGACTGATGCTTACGCCGCTGTCCTTATCTGCTTCAACAATATGAGAGGACTTATCCTTAAAGTATACTCGAATATCGACATCGGCACGGTCAATGGTATTGCCGACTAAATATTCCGCGCCGTATTCAGGGGAAACGATTTCAATTCGGTCAACAGAATTTTCCTGTACAGTAATGGAGATCGGTTTACTAACCGCATCATAATTGCCATACTTAACATATACTTCTGTATCTCCTCGGGTAAGTTCACGTTCACTACCAGTAGGACTGCCAACAAGAATTTTATAATCATTTACCTGATCTGTCACATCATCGTTATACTTAACATATACTTTTAACTTGGAGGTATCAAAATATGCGCCTTCCAAATATTTTGTATTCCCACTAAAAGTATAAGTAACAACACCTTCAGCGTCTGCTAACTGCTTGCGTTTGGTAATTAAGACACTGAAAGATTTAGTTTTCATTTCAGTCGTCTGAGAGCCTTCTTCTCCAACGAGTTCATACCATTTAGCAGTAATTGTATCTTCTTTGGTATCACCGTCTTTTTCAGAAAAAGCCTTCGCAGTAACTTTTTTCGTAGTCGTATTAATTTCGACCAGATTATTTTGAATTTCCCATTCAATTTTAATCTTGCTATCTGTGGGCAATCCCGTTGTAGGAAGCGCAGCAGAGTTCTTGGTACCAGTATCAAAGATTTCCACGTCAGCCGCGAAAACTGATACGGTGAGCAGAATCGTAAGCGTTACAACCGCCAATGCGATCTGCAAAAATTTCTTTTTCATTTTATTTCCTCACTTTCTCGTGAATATCCGATATTATGCCGTACCATCAAAAAACGTGCCCGGGTACAACACTATACTGCTATAATATCACATTACAGGGCAAAATGGTAGCTTTTCCACCCAAAATTTACAATGTTTTAACACAACACGCCCTGTTCCCGTTAGACGTCCGGAACGCCCGGAAAGTTCCCGGAAATCCGGAATTTTCCCGGATTTTTTCAAAGTTTTACCTTCCGGATCCGCGTCCGCACCAGACACATTTCGTCGCCGTCCTCCACGCCGCCCGCGCAGTACGACAGCACCGCTTCCCTCTCGCCGAGGAACAGCATCGCCGGATAGCAGAACCCCGCCTCCGGATCGTCCTCGATCACCCGCGGCGCTCCCCAGCGGATGCCGCATCCGCCGAATTCGCCTTCCGCGATCACCAGAGGGCTCCGTCCGCCCGTCCATACCTTCGCCTTCGGTCTGCCGTAATACTCCGGCACCGGATTCCACACCGCGTACAGCTTTCCCGTGAATTCGTTCCGCTTGATGAGCAGCGGAGACGCGGGCGACGTGAACCGCGACGGCTGCACCGGCGTCCACGACACCCCGCCGTCCACCGACACGCTCTCATACTGCCGTCCGAGGTCGGTGCGGAAGTACGCGTACAGTACGCCGGGCGTCAGCTCGATCAGCCCCGGCTCCTGCAGTCCCGTTCCGGAATACGCCCCCGACGGAAGCGTGAGCATCGCGGAAATCCGCCGCCATGTCCGCCCGTCGTCATCGGACGCATAAAACGCCGCTTCCGCACGTCCGTCGCAGGACACCTTTCCGTGATGCCCCATCGCGGACGGATGATGCGCCGCCGGAACGATGAGCCGTCCGCACGCCATCCGGATCACGCGGTCGTTGTTCACCACGTAGTACCCCGGCATATCGGACGCCACGCAGAGCACCGGCTCGCCGAACGTCTCCATTTCGTCGGAGGAACGCCGGAGCAGATATTCCGACACGATGTTGTTCCGCTTGAGCAGGTAGAACAGCCCGACGTCCCCGTCCGCCATGCGCATCAGCGACACGCTCATGCAGTTGGTCTCGTCGTATTCCGCTTCCAGTCTCGGACGGACGAGAATGCGCTCGTCTCCGAACGTTTCGCCTTCGTCGGAGGAAAATATGCACGCGATCTCCGCGTAGGCATGGTCGTCCGCACTGGTTCCGGAGTAGCGGCTGTAGGCAAACGCGATGCGTCCGTCGTTCAGACGCAGGAAGGAACCTTCACTGTTCCGGGGATTTCCCGGAGTTTTTGTCTTGTCGGGAGCCAGATCAAACATAATATACCGTCCTTTCGGAAAATCAGAATGTCATTTCTTATGTTAATTTACCCCAGATCGTCTTCAAACTTACGGATCGAGTCGGTCTTGCCGATAACCGTGATGCTGTCGTCGGCATGGAGAACCATATTCGGCAGAATGTCCGTGGAAATGGTTTCCCCCCGGCGGCGCGCGATGATATTCAGCCCGTACCGGCTGCGGAGATTCATCTCGATGACCGTCTTCCCTTCCGCCTTTTCGCTCAGCCTGATCTCCATGATGTCGATTTCGTCGCTCAGCGAAATGTATTCGAGTACGTTCGGCGAGATCAGCTTTCCGGCAAGGCGCAGAGCCATATCCCGTTCGGGATAGACCACTTCCGCACCGAGCAGCTTCAGCACCTCGCCCTGTTCCGCGCTCGACGCCTTCGAAATCACCTGCGGCACGCCGAGCCGCAGCACCGTCAGCGTCGTCAGGATGCTCACGTCAATCTTGTCGCCGATGCAGATCACCGCAACGTCCGCTTCCGCAATCCCCGTCTCCTCCAGATTCTCGCGCGTCAGTTCGTCCACGACAAACGCATTGTCCGTGAAATCCGACGCTGCTTCCACCCGGTTCCGGTCGCGGTCAATGACCATCACATCGCAGCCCTTCGCGACCAGTTCTTCCGCCAGTGCAAAACCGAAGCGTCCCAGTCCGACGACCGCGTACAGTTTATCCGATTTTTTATTCTTTTTTGCCATAGTTTTTTCTCCAATCTATCATTGGGGAGGGACTTTTTGAAAAAAGTCCCTCCCCAAACCCCTCTTCAAAAACTTTTATACCGGATATGGCAGACGAAGTGCAGTGCGGATCCGGAATACCAAACCGGCTGTACAGCGGACAGAATTATAATTACTGCAAATCTGCACTTACTCTGTCATCCCCAATAGTATAAAGTTTTTTGAAAGG
>JAFQLN010000105.1 GCA_017414585.1 Clostridia bacterium
ATCGGCGCAATGGTTCAGTCCAACTCCATCGGCTCCACCATGCAGACCGCGTTCGGCATCCCGAAGTGGATTGTCGGTATCGTCGTTGCACTTGTTGCGGGCATCATCTTCATCGGCAACGTACAGCGTCTTGCATCCGTCACCGAAAAGATCGTTCCGATTATGGCGATTCTCTATATCGTCGGCGGTCTGGCAGTCATCATCTGCCGCATCCAGTACATCCCCGAAACCTTCGGCATGATCTTCAAGTATGCCTTCACGCCCAATGCCATCATCGGCGGCGGTATCGGCTACGCGCTCAAGACGGCGATTTCCCAGGGGGCCAAGAGAGGGCTGTTCTCCAACGAAGCCGGTATGGGTTCCACCCCGCACGCACACGCAATCGCAAACGTCAAGAAGCCGCATGATCAGGGCATTGTCGCCATGATCGGCGTGTTCATCGACACCTTCATCGTCCTCAACATCACCGCAATCGTAACGATTTCCACGCTTTATGCAGGCAACGGTATCCTTGCATCCGGTTCTGCGGAAGGCGTATCCAGCGCAAACATGGCGCAGCTCGCATTCTCTTCCGTATTCGGCGATACTGTCGGCAATGCGTTTGTAGCGATCTGCCTCTTCTTCTTTGCATTCTCCACCATCCTCGGCTGGAACCTGTTCGCCAAGATCAATGTGGAATATCTCTTCGGCAGGAAGGCAACCATCGTTCTCTCCATTGCGGCTGTTATCTTCACATTCCTCGGCTCCGTTCTCAAGAATGACCTCGTATGGGAACTGATGGATATGTTCAACCAGCTCATGGTTCTCCCGAACGTGCCCGCCCTCATCGCGCTGTCCGGCATTGTTGCGGCATCCGCTGCAGCCGGCGCGAAGATGTACAAGGAAGCAAAGAAGAACAAGGACAACAAATAAGCATACGGTCTCGGGAAATATTCCGGGATGGGTTTCTACCGCTGATGTGGCAAGTCAGCGGTAGTTTTTCTTTCCGGGCACTGTTTTTCGGAAAAATCCGTCCTGCCCCTTGCGGAGAAATGCGCAAATGTGATATAATAGTACAAAAGAATGCATAAAGAGAAAGAAGGATTCTATGGCACACTGCTGCAACTGCGGAATCGAAATTCCGTCCGAGGATAAAATCCGGCTCTGCGACCGGTGCAAAAAAATCATTCTGCCGTTTGTGAAATTCATGGACGCATCGACTTCATCCGCTGTTCGTCGTCTGGTGTCGAACGAGCGGAATCTCCGCAATGCGGGGGTTACGGACGGCGGCATGGACTATCTTTTCAGAATCTGCGAACTGCACGACAAACAGAAAATGCGTGAAAAGCAGGAACGTGAACAAGCCGGAGCGGTTCAGACAGTCCAGACGTCCGAAGAGGAACAGCCGCTGCCGCAGGATAACGGATATTTTGAAGAAGAACTGCCCATGGACAAACCGCTTCAGCTGCGCCGCAAGCCCTACGGCGGATTTCTGCCTGCCGCGGAGATTCTCCTGCTTATCGTCGGTGCGGTGCTGGCGGTACTCTGCGTGATCGGTTTTGTACAGAACGGGGAAGTGGATTTCGTTGCGCTGGCGTGTGCGGTCGCATCGTTCTGTGCAGCTTATGCCGCCGACACGGCACGAAAACTGCTTTCCGACCTCGAGGAAATCAAAAAGCAGTTCCGGTGAAATATTTTTTGAAAGCTCCGATATTCTTTGCCGGAGCTTTTTTCATCATTTTCTTGTAAAACGCGCGAACATGGTGTATAATAGCAGAAAAGGAAAACGAACGGACGGCGGGAACAATGAGCGCATACGGAAGCAGAATAAAACTGGATGAAAACTGGCGGCGTATGGAGTATTTCCGTCACTTTTACGATGAAGCGCCCTGCTCCGTTTACCTTGCCGATGACATTGACGTAACCGCACTGCGCGACAGCTGCCGGGAAGCGAAGCAGTCGTTCTACCTCGCGGTGCTGTATGCCGTGTCTTTTGTCATCAACGCCCATGAGGAATTCCGCATGACCGCCGTGGACGCACCCGATCAGCCGTATCCGATGCCGGCGGTGTGGGATGCGGTCAATCCGGTGCATAATGTCTTCCATGAGGAAACGGAAACGTACACCTCGCTGTTCACGCTCTGGCATCCGGACTACAGCACATTTGTCCGGTATGCGTCGGACGACATTGCGCGGGCAAAGCAGCTTTGTACCATGAGCGTGCCGTGCGGGGAGAATACCTTTGAGGCCTCGTGCATTCCGTGGCGGCATTTTACAGCCGCAGGTGTGCAGAGTGAAGCGATTCCGCTCTCCCCCATTGTCATCTGGGGCGGATACAGAATGCAGAACGGCAGAATATATATGCCGCTGTCCATACAGATTCACCACGCGGCGGCGGACGGCTGGCATCTTGCACGGTTTCTGAATGAAACGGAGAAAACGGTACAAAAGCTGGCGGACGCCATAGCGAACAGGAAGGAATACGAAAGATGAGCGATAAAAAACAATTCGATATTGCCGTGATCGGCGGAGGTCCTGCCGGATATACAGCCGCTGTTTATGCCGGACGTGCGGGATATACCTGCGTTGTTTTTGAAAAAGCGTCCCCCGGCGGACAGATGGGGATTACCTCCTCCATTGAAAACTATCCCGGTTTTATGTCCGTGGACGGATTCGATCTGGCGGCGAAAATGCTGGAACAGGCAATGAATTTCGGCGCCGAGTGCGTGTATGAAGAAGTCACCGGAGTTGAACTTGCCGGCAAAGAAAAGACGGTGCGGACAGCTTCCGGCGCATATGCGTGCCGTGCGGTGATCATCGCATCCGGTGCGAAGCCGAGACTGATCGGCGTTCCCGGAGAAGCGGAATATACCGGACGGGGCGTGTCTTACTGCGCAACCTGCGACGGGATGTTTTTCCGCGGGAAGACCGTCATCGTCAACGGCGGCGGCGATACCGCATTTGAAGACGCGCTCTACCTGTCCAATGTGTGCGAAAAAGTATACCTTGTCCACAGACGGGATGCGTTCCGTGCGGCGGCATCCATGGTGAGAAAAGCCGAGGCGAAGGAAAATATCGAATTTGTCAAAAGCGCGGTGATCGAAGAAATCCTCGGCGACGGGAAGGCAGTCGCAGGCGCAAAGCTCAGAAATACCGTCACCGGTGAAGAATCCGTTCTTGAAGCCGCAGGCATATTCGCGGCAATCGGGCGTGTTCCCGATACGGCTCTGGTGAAGGATTTGCTAAAGCTGGACGATCACGGCTATATCATCGCTGACGAAACGACCCGGACTTCCGTGGACGGCGTGTATGCGGCGGGCGATGTGCGTACAAAAGCTCTGCGTCAGATCGTTACAGCCTGTGCGGACGGTGCCAATGCCGTTCACTATGCGGAAGAATGGCTCAGCGAAGAATAATTTTAAAAAAATAAAGAGATCAATTATGAAACATGGATTTGTAAAAGTCGGCGCGGCTGTCCCACAGGTTGCCGTGGCATCGCCGATGCAGAATGCGGAGAAAATCTGTGAATGTATCGACCGGGCAGACGGGTGCGCTGTGCTTGTGTTCCCGGAACTGTCCGTCACCGGATGCACCTGCGGAGATCTGTTCCTCACGGATGGGCTTTACAGAAAAACAATCGAAGCGATTGAAAAAATAAAAAATCACACTGCCGGAAAGAAAATGCTCGTGTTTGTCGGCGCACCGGTGCGTGTGAACGGGAAAATGTATAACTGTGCTGTTGCACTGAACGATGGTCACGTTGCCGGCATCGTGCCGAAGAACAATCTGTCCGCGGATGAAATGCGGTATTTTTCGCAGTATGTGAATCGTGAGCCGCTGATGGCGTTCTGCGATGATTCGGTACTCGTTGGTTCGGCGTGCATATTTCAGGAAAGCGCAGTCGAAGCATTGAAAATAGGCTGTGTTTTCGGCTTGTCTTCTGCTGAACATCTTTCGCTTCTGGGCGCGGATGTGATCGTGGATCTGGCGGCAGAGCCGGAAATCATCGGCGCGGAGGACTATCGCAGAACCGCTGTGAAGGCGTCGTCCGGCAGTCTGATTTGTGCCTATGTATACGCAGGCGCGGGAAGTGGGGAATCCACAACGGATTTCGTTTATGCGGGGCATTCCATGATTGCGGAAAACGGGAAATTGCTCGCTGAAAATCCGCCTTTCGGCAGGGATGATCTGATCACAGCTGTGATTGACATACAGCATCTTTCACATGACAGAATGAAACTTCCTTCATGTAAGATTGACGATCAATGGCTGTATGCGCCTTTTTCCGCAGGCATAACCGAAACCGATATCACCGGGGCTGTCGATCCGAATCCGTTCATGCCCGCAGATGCCGATCCGAAAGCTGTCTGTGCGCGCATTCTGGAGATTCAGTCGCACGGTCTGGCAAAGAGAATCCGTGCCGCCCATGCAAAGGGATGCGTGATTGCGCTCTCGGGCGGGCTGGACTCCACACTCGCGCTGATTGTTGCGGTGAAAGCCGCTGACCTGCTCGGTATGCCGCGGGACACTGTCACTTCGGTGACCATGCCGTGCTTCGGGACGACTTCCAGAACCCGCTCCAATGCCGAATTGCTCGCACTTGCGTTCGGAACGGCATTCCGGTGCGTGGATATCAAGGAAGCGGTCGATGTGCATTTCCGCGATATCGGACACGACCCCGAAAACCACTCCGTTGTTTATGAAAATGCGCAGGCACGCGAACGCACGCAGATCATCATGGATATCGCCAACGCCGATAACTCCCTTGTCATCGGTACGGGCGACCTGTCGGAACTCGCGCTCGGCTGGGCGACCTACAACGGCGACCATATGTCCAACTACGGCGTCAACGGCGGGATTCCCAAAACTCTTGTGCGCCGTGTCGTCGGGTACTACGCGGACGAATGCGAAAAAGAAGGAAATACCGCGCTTGCCGCTGTGTTCCGCGATGTCCTCGCTACGCCCGTCAGTCCCGAACTGCTCCCCCCGAAGGACGGAGAAATCGCGCAGAGGACGGAGGATCTTGTCGGTCCGTACGAACTGCACGACTTCTTCCTCTATCACTTCGTCCGCTGGGGCGAAGAACCCGAAAAGATTCTGCGTGAAGCCAGAACTGCTTTTTGCGGAAAATTCGATGACGAAACGATTCTGCGCTGGCTCAATACTTTCCTGCGCCGCTTCCATACCCAGCAGTTCAAGAGAAGCGCGCTTCCGGACGGTCCCAAGGTAGGCACGGTCGGATTCTCTCCCCGCGGGGACTGGAGAATGCCCTCAGATGCCGCTGTGCCGGATACGCTGACTTTATAATTCTGACAGAACGAGGTACGAACATGAAACTTGGATTGATTGCTGCCATGCAGATCGAGGCGGAACAGATTATCTCCGCCATGACTGAAAAAACCACGGAAATCTGCGGCAGTATTACCTATACGGCAGGAAAAATCGGAGAAACCGAAGTGATCTGCGCGGTCTGCGGCATCGGCAAGGTGTTCGCCGCCATGTGCGCACAGACCATGATTGTCCGCTACGCCCCCGATGCCGTGATCAATACCGGTGTGGGCGGGACGCTGACGAAGAATCTCTCCATCGGCGATATCGCAGTATCCGCCGACACCGTTCAGCATGACATGGACACATCCGCACTCGGCGATCCCGTGGGGCTTATCTCCGGCATCAACGTCATCCGCCTGCCCGCGGACGAAAAGCTCCGGGATGCGGTGTGCGAAGCCGCATCTGCCCTCGGCATGAAGACGTACTGCGGAACCATCGCATCCGGGGACAGATTCATCGCGGATGCCGGCGTGAAGAAGTCCATCACCGACCGTTTCGATGCCATTGCCTGTGAAATGGAAGGCGCGGCTGTCGGACAGGTCTGCTATGTGAACAAAGTGCCCTATCTGGTCATCCGTGCGATTTCCGATGACGCAGACGGCGGTGCGTGCGAGGATTACCCCGCATTCGCAAAGAAATCTGCCGAAAATTCCGCACGGCTGGTCATTGCGCTGGCGCATACTTTAACAACGAAATAACGAAAAAAATCTAATAATTCCAAACGGAGGTACTTCTTATGGAACACAAACTCGGTATCATCGGATTCGGCGGCATGGCGGAATATCATTATAATACCGTCCGCCGCGAAGACATCGGTATCAAACCGGTCGCAGCTTTCGATATCCGTCCCGAACGGAGACAGAGAGCGGTTGATCTCGGCATGAAGGCGTATGACAACGTGGAGGATTTCCTCGCAGACGGCGAATTCGATATCGTGCTTGTCGCAACGTCGAACAACCACCACTGCCGCTACACCTGCATGGCACTGGACGCAGGCTATCATGTTATCTGCGAAAAGCCGGCGGCTATGAATCCGGATGAAGTCAGAAAGATGATCGCGGCAGGCGAACGTGCGGGCAAAATCTTCACGATTCACCAGAACCGCCGCTTTGACCGTGACTTCCGCATTGTGAAGAAAGCAATCGAAGGCGGATATTTCGGTAAGCCGTACCTCATTGAATCCAGAATCGAAAGTGCAAACGGCAACGGATGTATGTACAACTGGCGCGGTATGCTCGACCACGGCGGCGGAATGCTTCCCGACTGGGGCGTACATATGCTCGACCAGATGCTTTGGTTCATGGGCAAGCCCGTCAAGAGTGTTTACGCAAACATCCGCAAACTGTACTCTGAAGAGGTAGACGACTACTCGAAGGTCATTCTTAACTACGAAGACGGTACCATCGTTCAGGTGGAAGTTACCACCTACGGTCCGATCGCACGGCCCAGATGGAATATTTACGGCGATAAGGGTGCCGGCGTGATGCAGGGCATGGGCGATGATTCCATCAAGGTGCGCAGAATCAAGGAAGACAACTATAAGGAAAACTCTGCTCCCGCTTACGGCGACAACGAGTACACAACCCGTACCCAGAACCTGCACAACATCCAGGAATTTGAGGAACTGGAAGTTACAGCAGAAGGCGTGAACAGCGACTGGGGATCCATTTACAAGAATATCCGCGATACCCTCGACGGAAAAGACGAACTCCTCGTCAAGCCCGAACAGGTTCTCTACTGTATGCGCGTGATCGAAGCGGCGTTCATTTCCTCCGCTGAAAACCGCGTTGTCACCCTCGACTGAACGAACGGATATCCATATAAAAACTGCCGCACGGCTGGGGACAAAAACCCTGCTGTACGGCAGTTTGTTTTTCAGATGAATAGATTAAAGTTCGGAGAGAACAAGCGGGACATTGGCTTCAAGCTGAACGGTCTTTCTGCGTCCGCGGGAAACAACGGTCAGTTCCTGATTTTCAGCGGATACAAGCGTGCAGGTGTTCAGAATACCGTCATCCCACGCAAAGCTGACTTTGACGCCATCCTGTGCGCAGAAATTTTCCACCCGTCCCTTCGGCCATGCTTTGGGCAGGGCAGGAAGCAGACGGAGTTCTCCGCGGCGGCTCTGCATCAGCATTTCGCAGACACAGGCGGTGCCGCCCATGTTTCCGTCGATCTGGAAAATTCTCGGCGGGTGCAGGTCAAGCAGGGACACGGTTGCAAAACTGCCGATCAGCTGCATGAAGTGGTGCCATGCTTCCTCGCTCCGTCCGAGACGCGCCATCAGACAGGCAGTCCAGGAACGGCTCCAGCCCGTATGTCCGCCGCCATGACTGAGACGTGCATCGAGGGAGCGTTCGGCGGCTTTCCATTCCCGGCTGTCCGGCTCGAAAAGCTGGGACGGATACAGTCCGTAGAGGTGGGAGAAATGCCGGTGACCGGGTTCGACTTCCTCGCGTTCCGTATCCCATTCGTTCAGACGTCCGGTGCTGTCCACGGTCAGTTCCGGCAGGCGTGCGAGCATATCGTTCCACAGCGTAATTTTGTCTTCGTCCACGCCGAGAATCTGCGCGCATTCCGCCGCGCTCCGGAGAAGTTCCGTGACCAGTTCAACGTCCATGGCACTGTTGATGCCGATGGAAACCGGCCACTTGCCCGTACCCGCAAAGCGATTTTCCGGGGACTGGGAAGGCAGAATCCAGAGCTGACCGTCTTTTTCGATGAGATAATCCTCATAGAATGCGGCGCATTCCTTCAGGTACGGATAACAGCGGCTCTTGAGGAAGTCCATATCCTTCGTGTGTCTCCAGTGCATGAACATATGCTGTCCGAGCCACGGAGCTGCGCCGAGCCATACAGCCCAGCCTCTGGCTTCCGGCGTTACGCGGCCCCAAACATCGGTCTGGATGGCAAAGTTGAAGCCGCGGCATCCGTAAAGATGCTTCGCCATGACCCGGCCGTAGGGCACATAGTTTTCGATCAGGTTGAACAGCGTCGTGGAAGCGTGCTTCATGCCCAAAACTTCCGTGAACCAGTAGCACATTTCCAGATTGATGTCGAGATGGTAATCCGCTTCCCACGGCGGCTGCAGTTCTTCATTCCATTTGCCCTGCAGATTGAGCGGAAGCTCTCCGGAAGAACCGCTGACCATCAGATATCTTCCGTATTCAAAATAGAGGAGGGGCATGGACGGTTCTTTGTCTTCGCGGAACAGACGGATTCGCTCGTCCGTGGGGAGATCGTCGGCATCTTCGATGGCAATATCCAGCACCGCATCGCCGCGCAGTGTGACAAATGTCTGGGCATGACGGGCAAAGAGAACGTCGAAGTCCTCTTCTTGCGGCCATGCCATTTCTGCGGAGGGCGGATTTCCTTTGGCATCGGTGCCGATCTGAATGAAAACGGTCAGTCTGGCTGCACCGGTGACACGGATGCACTTTTCCTCGATGGTGTAAGCCCCGTCGGTGTCAATGCGGACAGCGGTTTCAAAGGTGATGCCGTCCTTGAAGACACCTTTCATGGTCAGACCGTCTGCGGACTCTGTATAGGTGAGCGTGCAGCGCGGATCGTCGATGCGGGAGAGAACAACGGTGAAATCGGCGGGATTTTCAGCCGTAACCTGCGCCGCCGCACATCCGTCCGTACAGCTTACAAACAGCTTTTCGATGATTTCACCCGATGGAGCGGTAAAGCGCGTTTCGGCAAGTCCGGTGTCGAGATCGAGAGAACGTCTGTAGCCCTCTGCTTCCCCGGCGTCCGTTTCAATCCAGACATCACCGGCAGGCTGATAGGGGTCTACACGGTTTTTGATTCCGCTCACACCGCCAAGCCCGCCCAGGTATTCGTTCGCCAGAGTGGTTCCCTTGAGAAAGTCTCCGGCAAGGAGCGCTTCGCGGATTTCGGGAAGGTGGGCGGACATATCCGGGAATTCACGGAAGCGGTTTTCGCCCCGCCACATCCACTCGTGATTGAGCGCGATGCGGAGCTTTTCGGGTCTGCCAAGCATCATGGCAGCCAGTCTGCCGTTGCCGACGGGAAGACCTTCCATGTATTCTTCCGTCCATGTTCTGTACCATAAACGTCTTTTCATGTCATGATGACCATGCCTTTCCTGAGATTTGTGCAAATGTTTTGCGGACTTGATTCCTTGTGGCATTTATTATAGCATATCCGGCAGGTTTATGCAACAGAAACCGAACAAAATCAATCCGCTGTGCGAAGAGGGGAAAACCCGTTGGCAGAATGGCGCAATATTTATGCACACAGTGAAAGAAATTCTTTACATTTCAGAAAATATATGCTACAATGGGTATATTAAACGCAAGTATGGATATGTTCCATTAAAACTTTGGTTTTTCTGCCGATAAATCGGGGAATTACCGTATGATAATGCAGGAAAGGAAAGAATTATGAAAAACACAGTTTTTACCGGAAATGCACTGAACGAAATCTCGTTCCCCCTCGGCGGCATCGGTGCGGGATGCATAGGTCTTGCCGGCAACGGACGCCTGATCGACTGGGAAATTTTCAACCGCCCGAATAAGGGAAGTACGAACGGAAACTCCCATTTCGCAGTCAAGGCAACGAAAAACGGCAGTCTGCTCGATGCGCGCGTCATCAACGGGGACGTCAATACCAATCTCGCCGGTGCACTGGGACGCGGATTCGGTTCCGGTCTGACCGCTGCGACCATGGCAGGCTTCCCGCACTTCAGAAACTGTACTTTCACCGGGGAATTCCCGATCGCTTATGTGGATTTTTCCGACGATGCATTCCCCGGCACGATTCGCCTTACCGCATGGAGTCCGCTGATTCCCCTCAACGACAAGGATTCGAGTATTCCCGCGGCGTTCTTTGAATTTGCCGTAACCAATACCACGGACGAAACACTCGATTATACCGTCGGCGCTGTTTTGCGCAATCCTTACGGCAGTTCCGTCAACGAATACCGCACCGACGGAAAGCATCATGCCATGTTCCTCAGCCAGACAAAATTCGGCGCGGACAGCACGGAATACGGCGATCTCACCATCGCATCGGATACGGTCGGCGCGGTTTCCTATCAGCAGTACTGGTACCGCGGCGGATGGCACGACGGTCTGGAACGCTACTGGCGCAACTTCACCGAACAGGATACCTATGAAAACCGCGTTTACGATACCCCCGGCAACGCTGACTTTGCCAATCTGGCAGTGAAATGCACCGCCGCGCCCGGAGAAACCGTCCGTTTCCGCTACGTGATTTCGTGGAGCCGTCCCAACTGCGCGAATTACTGGAACCGCTGTATCGAAAAGGATGAAGCCGGAAACGATAAGGAAGTGACATGGAAGAATTATTATGCAGTGCTCTTTGAAAACTCCCATGCATCCGCTGTTTACGCGCTTTCCCAGTGGGACAGACTCTGGGAAGGAACCCGGCAGTATCATGACGAACTGTTTGCCTCCACGCTTCCCGAAGATGTGGTCGAAGCGATTTCCGCCACGGTGTCCGTTTTGAAAACCCCCACCGTTCTGCGGCTCGAAAACGGCGAATTCTACGGCTGGGAAGGCGTTTGGGAAAGCACCGGTTCCTGCGAGGGCACCTGTACCCACGTATGGAACTATGCCTACGCGCTGTGCTTCCTCTTCCCGAATCTGGAGCGTTCCATCCGCGAAACGGATTTCCTATACAATCAGGATGAAAACGGCAGAATGGCATTCCGGATGCAGCTTCCGCTCGGCAGAGGCGTGGGCGGATTCCGTGCCTGCGTGGACGGACAGATGGGCGGCGTCATCAAGACCTACCGCGACTGGAAGATTTCCGGGGATGACACATGGCTGAGAAAATGGTGGCCGGCTGTCAAAAAATCTCTCGAATACGCATGGAGCGAAAAAAATCCCGACAAGTGGGACCTTGACCGGGACGGTGTCATGGAAGGGCGGCAGCACCACACGCTCGATATGGAACTGTTCGGACCTTCGTCGTGGCTCGAGGGCTTCTACCTTGCCGCGCTCAGATGCGGTGCGGAAATGGCAGACCGGATGGGAGAGCATGATTCCGCCGAGGAATACCGTGCGCTCTTTGCAAAGGGACAGGCGTGGTGCGAAGAAAACCTCTTCAACGGAAAATGGTACGCACAGAAGCTCGACCTGAAAGATAAGTCCTATCTGGAACAGTTTGAAAACGCCATGGGCTACTGGAACGATGAGTCCGGAGAGATCAAGTACCAGATCGGGGACGGATGCCTGCTCGACCAGTGTCTGGCACAGTGGCACGCCAATATCATCGGCATCGGAGAAATTTTCGACAAGGAACACCTGCACACCGCCCTTGAAAATACATACAAGAACAATTTCCTGCCCGATATGCGTTCGCACTACAATACATTCCGCCTGTTTGCACTCAACGATGAAGCCGGCACCATCATCTGTTCCTTCCCGAAGGAAGTCGAAACACCCGCGATTCCGATCCCTTACGCACAGGAATCCATGCACGGCTTTGAATATGCCTTTGCGGGACTGCTGATTTCCGAAGGCATGGTGGACGAAGGCGTTTCCGTTGTCAAAGCTATCCGCGACCGTTACAGAGGATACAACCGCAATCCGTGGAACGAAATCGAATGCGGCTCCAACTATGCACGCAGTATGGCGAGCTTCGCACTGATCCCGATTTTCTCCGGCTTCCGCTTTGCGATGCAGGACAAGACGCTGGGCTTTGCACCGATCACGGAAGGCGATTACCGCGGAATCTGGGCAGTGGATGCCGCATGGGGACGGTACGAAAAGACCGGCGCGGCTACCGAACTGACCATCCTTTCCGGGGCGCTTGAACTGAACGCGCTGCAGCTGCCGTATTATACCGAAGTTCAATCCGTAACCGCGGACGGTGAAGCGATTCCCTTCACCTTTGCAGACGGAACACTCAGCTTTGCAGCCAAGGTACAAAACAGCCTCTCCGTTACCGGATGCTGAAAAATCAGGGAGGCAATATGCTTCATCACTTTTGTTTATCGGAAGGGCTGCTCAGACGTTATGCCGCTCTGCTGTGCGATACGGTCATTCCGTTTCAGGAAGCGGTGCTCCATGACCGTGTAGAGGGCGTTGCGCCGAGTCATGCCATAGACAACTTCAGAAATGCCGCCGCCAAGCTCCGCGGGGAAGAACACGGGGATTTTTACGGCATGGTTTTTCAGGACAGTGACGTCGCCAAATGGCTGGAAGCGGCAGCATATTCGCTGCTGATCAAGCCGGACGAGGAACTGCAGGCACGGATAGACGAGCTGTGTGATCTGGTTTCCTCCGCACAGGAAGAGGACGGTTATCTCGATACCCATTTCACTCTGCGCGCACCGGAGAACAAATTCACCAATCTGCTCGAAGGACATGAGCTGTACTGCGCCGGGCATATGATGGAGGCAGCTGCCGCACTCTATGAAGTCACGGGCAGCGATAAACTCCTGCGGGTCATGGAGAAAAATGCCGATTTACTGTACAGACGGTTCATCATCGACGGTGAGGAAGGCTATCCCGGGCATCCGGAAGTCGAGCTGGCACTCATGCGTCTGTGGCGCGCTTCCGGCGAGGACAGATATAAGGAACTTGCCGAGCATTTTGTCAACGTCCGCGGCGTGGATTCGGATTTCTATATCAAGGAAGCCGGAAAGCGGAACTGGAAAATCTGGGGCAACAACCCGGCGAACAAGCAGTACCAGCAGAGTCATCTTCCCGTCAGAGAACAGCCGGATGCGGTGGGACATTCCGTCCGTGCGGTGTATCTGTACACTGCCATGGCGGATATTGCCGCTGTCACAAAGGAACCTGCGCTGACCGAAGCGTGCCTGCGTCTGTTCGACAGCATCACAGGACGACGAATGTATATCACGGGCGGCATCGGCTCAACCGTGCACGGCGAAGCCTTTACAGCGGACTATGATCTGCCCAACGACACCGTTTACGCGGAAACCTGCGCGTCCATCGGTCTGATCTTCTTTGCATCGAAGATGCTGAAGCTGAAGCGGGACGGCAGATTTGCGGATGTGATCGAACGGGCGCTGTACAATACCGTTCTTGCCGGCATTGAGCTGGACGGAAAGAAGTTTTTCTATGTCAACCCGCTGGAAGTTATCCCGGACATCTCGGGCGAGATTCCGACGCACAGGCACGACCTGCCCCAGAGACCGGGATGGTTCGGATGCGCGTGCTGTCCCCCCAATGCCGCACGGCTTCTGACCTCCATTTCCCGCTATGCATGGGAGAAGGAAGACGGTGTGCTCTACTGCAATCTGTTTGCGGCAGGCAGACTGACCCTGCCCGAAACGGAAATTGTTGTCACAACCCGTTATCCCTTCGGCAGTACGGTGACATTTACGGTTGTTTCGGGGGAAACCGGACTGGCAATCCATATTCCCGCGTTCACGCAGAAGAACTACTCCGTATCCGCTCCGGGCGAATACAGGGACGGTTACTATTACCTGAATGCAAAAGCCGGGGATGTGATTGAAGTGCGTCTGGATATGACGCCGAAGCTGAACCGTGCCAATATCCGCACCGCACGGGACAGCGGTCTGGGCGCCGTAACGGTCGGACCCGTAGTCTTCTGCGCGGAAGGCATTGACAACGGCGGGGAAGTATTCAGCTTTTCCGTTGACGGATCGCGTCTGCATCTGCAAGAGGAAACACCGGCGGACATCGGCGGATTTTCTCCTGCCGCTCACGATCTGGAGACGGTTTATACCGTAACGGCAGGCGGCAGACGACTGGTGCAGGACGACCCCGACGCACTGTATTTCACGGACGGATACCATGAAGAAGACGCACAGCTGAAGCTGATTCCCTATTTCATGTGGGGCAACCGCGGACGCGGACAGATGCGTGTCTGGATGCCCGTCAAATAATATTTCTCAAAAAAACAGGAACCGGGTTGTTGCAAGTAGAAAAGTTTTGATCCAACTTTTTCAAAAGTTGGCAGGGATCCAAGGGACAGCGTCCCTGGTCGAGGCTCGCAAGCCTCGAAACACCCAAGACTTCTGAAAAAGTTCCTCTTTTTGCTTCTTTTTCTCCTCGCTAAAGGAGAAAAAGAAGAGATGAACATCTTGAAAATAGAAAACGGGCTGTCGCATTTCGGAAAATTTTCCTTAGTGCGGCACGCCCGTTTTTTTTTTCGATTGTACGGCAGTTATTCCTTCGGAGAATCATTCGGTGCGGCGGTTTCGGCATCTTCTTCATCCATGCCCAGCTTGTGCTTGTATGCTCTGCCCATGTCATCCTTGAACTGAACAAGGATGGAGAGCGTGACCGGGAAGAGGAAAAGCCCGAGCAGTCCGAACAGCTGCAGACCGACGAACATACTGATCAGCGTTGCAAGCGGATGCAGACCGATCTGATTGCCGACCAGCTTCGGCTCCACAATATTGCGGATAACGGTGATGATGATGTACAGAAGCAGGATTCCGATGCCGAGGAAGTAGTTGCCGATGATCAGGCAGACGAGGGACCACGGCAGAAGAACAAGTCCGGTGCCGAGGACGGGGAGAATGTCCACGACAGCAACCACGATGCCGAGCAGAAGGGCATACGGAATTTTCAGAATATAGAAACCGAGACTCAGCTCCGCACAGGTCATCAGAAAGACGAGAATATATGACCGGATGAACACACCGAGGGATTTGTGCGCCTTTTCTTTGAGGGAATGGAGCATTTCCTGCCCTTTTTGCGGAAGAAGGGAACGCAGGAATGCGGTGATGCGGTCGAAATCAAGGGAGAAATAGAACGTCGAGATGACGGTGAGCACAATTTTCAGAATGAGCGAAGGCATTCCGGCGGCGATGGAGGAGATGAACTTGACGGCGGAGGTGGAGAAGGACGTGATGATGGCGACAATTTCGGAAGAAAGATCCCGAAACCATGTGTCGATTTGTTCAGCCGCCGCAATGTCATACTGTGCGAGGAATTCCCGCACGATTTCCACGGAACGGTTGATGAGCGGCAGAATCTGATTCTTGACAAGATCGGGCAGCCGGGGCAGAAATTCGCCGAGCACGGAGCCGATCTGCGCACCGAGGAAAAAGAAAATGCCGATAACGAGAATATAGAAAGCGACAGTCAGAAGCAGGGAGGGCACTTTGCGCAGCTTTTTGGGGATATGCAGCTTATCTGCCAGAAACATAGCGGGTCTGCGCAGAAGCCATGCCACGGCAAAGCCGAGCAGAAACGGCGTCAGCGGCGGGACGAGAAAGCGGATGAACAGATACACCCCCGCGATGAGAATGCCGTAATAAGCGATGGAAATGAGAAATTTCAGCTGTTTGTCCAGATTCATAGATACACCTTTTCGGGTCGGGAAATGGAACTTTCATATAATTATATCACACATTCACACCTGATGCAACGGAATTTTGTGAATCCGAACCAATTTTCATGAAATTCTAATCAGTCAGCACCCCGTTTTTCAGCCGCAGAACCGTGTCCGCGTACCCGGAGAGCTCCTCATTGTGCGATACCATGACCACGCTTGCGGGCTGGGAGCGGATCAGCGTCATGATTTCCGCCGTTGTCTCTCCGTCGAGATTGCCGGTCGGCTCGTCTGCGAGAAGCAGGGTCGGGCGGAGAATCATCGCACGCGCAATGGCTGCACGCTGCTGCTCGCCACCGGAAAGGGAAGATGGTCTGTGGTGCATCCGTTCGAGAAGTCCGACGGAGGCGAGTGCTTCTTCTGTGCGCTGACGCCGTTCGGCTTTCGGAACACCGCGGTAGCCGAGAACCAGTTCCACGTTTTCAAATGCAGTCATCGTCGGGATCAGGTTGTACGACTGAAAGATAAAACCGATTTTCTCCCCGCGCAGTGCCGTGCGTTCCCGTGCAGACATCGTGCCGACGTTTTTTCCGTCCAGCAGATATTCCCCCGATGAGGGCGTGTCGAGCAGTCCGAGAATGTTGAGAAGGGTGCTTTTTCCGCTTCCCGACGCGCCGTAGAGCATGACGAACTCCCCGTCTTCCATCGACAGGCTGATGTCGCGCAGAACATCGAGCCGTCCGCTGCGGGTGCGGAAGGATTTGGAAAGATGATTCAGATGCAGCATGGTCATTTCCTTTCTGAAAGCAGTGAGATCGGATCGGATTGAGCGGTTTTTACGGTGAGAATGCCGAGCGGGAGAAGAAGGAGGACAGCGGCAGACAGTATGAGAAGCGCCGTCTGGGTCCCGCCCGAGAGAAATGCCAGAATTTCCTTTGGCAGAAGCTCCGACTGTACCTGTGTGCGCAGCCGGAAGACGGCGAACGCCTTTCCGAGAATACATCCCGGAAGCAGGGTCAGCGCGGACAGGACAGCCAGTTCGGTCAGCATCCCGCCGAGAACAGTGGATTTCGATACCCCGAGCGCACAGAGAATACCCGTGTCCCCGATCCGTTCGTTCACGGCAAGGGAGGAGACATAAAACAGCGCGGCGGCGGACACAAGCAGGATGCCCGCTTCGGCAAGGGATGCGCGGGAGTCAAGGGCGAGAAGATTTGTCCGCTGGGCTGACAGAACGGCATCGAGTGCATCGGGCAGAGGATGATTGGCAAGATACTGCTTCGCGGCGGCAGCAAGGGTGAGCATCGCACCGGACAGAAGCGCGCAGAAAAACAGCAGGATGCCGAGCGGCAGATACCGTCTGCGGTGCCGGACGAGATTTTTCAAAGATTCGGTGAGAAGAAAAGCCATAACAGCTCCTTTCTGAGAGAAACCGGATATTCACACGCGCCGCAGCAGTCCGAACGGTGTTTTGGCACGCAGCCGGACAGCGGAAAGCGCAAAGGCAAGCAGGAACGAGAAAAGGGGAACGACTAAAAGAAATAGGGGATACGACACCGGAAGCCGGTAAGAAAGTTTCTCTGCCGCCAGATACATATAGTTTGCTTCGGAGATGCGGAAGGCAGGAACAGCTCCGGCAGCGGCGAGAATCGTGCAGAGGAGCGAAAGCATGGTATGTTCAGCGGCGTAGGTCAGGTGAATGCTGACTGCCGGGATGCCGAGCGAGCAGAGAATCCCCGTTTCCTGTGTCCGTTCACGGAGCGAGAGAAGGACGGTCAGAAAGAGAAGTCCCGCCGCAATCAGAACCGCAGGCAGGAGAATTTCAGCGGTGTTTCCGACAATGACCAGCGGATGCTCCGTGCGTTTTTCAAGGGTGTGCGAAAAGTTGTAAGCGGTGAATTCGTGCGCATATTCTGCCGGCAGAACGGAGCGGATGTGCTCGATCCACGCCTGTTCATACCCTTCTTCCAACGTGCAGGAGAAGGCAAACTGATTGAAGTGATGGCTGTCGTCGAGGGCATATGCGGTGTCAAATGTCGTGAAAACTGTCCCGAAAAGGGTGTTGTACTGCTTGATCGTGTTCGGGTATTGTTCTTTCAGAAGCAGTCTTTCGTGAGGCGGTTCCCATATCCGGTCAAAAGGCGTGCCTTTCGGGTAGAACAGGTCGCACAGTTCAAAATCCATCTCAGTCAGCTCTGCGGGATGATGCGGACTGATCCGTACGCAGTCGGAAAAGTCAAGTGCGGTCAGCCCCGTGATTGTCAGCACGGTCCGTACACTTCCGTCCGCATCGTACAGTTCGATTTTGTCTCCGATCTCTTTTCCAAACAGCGATGCCGCATAAGCAGTCACGGCGCATTCACCGTCCGCTTCGGGATATCTGCCTTTTTGAAGACGGTACGACCATACGCCGCGTCCGTTTTCTTCCGAGACAGCCCGTGCAAATTCCTCCCGGCTGCCGCCCACAATCGTGCATCCGATCACGATACCGTCGTAGGTTTCGCCGAATTCGGACTGCACAAATCCCGCAAGTCCTGCCGGAACGGTTTCAGCCATCCGGTAGGTGCGCACCATGTATGAAAGCGCCGCATCATGCACATACGGCACAGCGATGATTTCTTCGTACATCTCCGGCGTCATCGGATAAGGATGGTTGTACGCTGCCATTGCTTCGGCATCAAAGGTGTACGTGCGTTTTCCGGTTCCGTCCTCGTAATACGGCTCTTCGGCGTGATTATTGCGGTTTCCTTCATACTGCAGATCGTCGCGGAAGGCGATCCGGTATCGGTTTTCGTATGTATTGCGCAAGGCTTCGATTTCGTGCGCGTAGTGCTCCCGGATGAACAGCTGGCAGACGATGACCGACAGCACTGCCGTGAGCAGAAGCGCGGATGCGATCGTACGCCTGCGGTGCCGGATGAGGTTTTTTACGGATTCTGTCAGAATGTAGAGCATTATTTCCCTCCTGTATCTTCTTCATTGCGGAGACGGCGCGGCGAAAGGCGGTTCAGCTCCCGGTAAGTCTGCAGGGTTCTCAAGAGGAGCAGAACGGAGAGCAGAGCATAGCCGGTCAAAACAAAAGCAGGATTGGGCGGACACCACTGCATGAACGGCGGCAGCAGCATATGACGGAACAGATACGCAGAACCGCTTCCGAGAAGGATACCGGCCGTGTATACCGCGTGCACGAACAGGAGCATTTCCGCGCATAATGACAGAGCCGTTGTCCGTGCGCTGATTCCGAGTGAGAGGAAGACTGCCGTTTCCGGTCTGCGCAGATATGTGTTGAAGCGGAAAAACCACGCGGCGAGCATAACGGACAGAAACGCGGTCAGTACGGCGATTTTTCGATAGGTATCCCCGATTTTTTCCGCTGTCTGCACATCCTGTCCGGAAACGGACGGCAGGGAAGGGTCAGGAACATCCTCGTCGGCAAGATAATAACCGTCGGATGCGTAAACGGGCAGACAGGTATCCGGAATCCGGTCGGCGGATGCTGTGATGCACAGACAGAATGCGGCGGCGGCTGTGCACAGAAGAAGGGGGAGGGCAAAGAGCAGATACCGCACGCGATAT
Organism: Clostridia bacterium; assembly: GCA_017414585.1. The sequence continues at coordinate 19,156 of JAFQLN010000105.1, forward strand.
CTCCGCAGACTGCGTATGCAAACGCCTGCCGCAAAACAGAACCGGTCTTTGTGCATGGTCATCCTCCTTTTCTTCCGTTCCGCAGAGCAAAGCAGAAGCTGTACAGCACACCTGTACTGATCTCAAGAGCTGCGAGGAAAACAAGGATCATAAAAAGTCCGCTGTGGGAGAGGGAAAAACGGAATTTTTCAATAAAGAAACCGACGCCGATTGTACGCCAGAATCCGTCGAGCAGAGCGGAGAATCCGAGAGACACAGCGGCAAGCAAGGTGAAAAGCACGGCAGTTTCCGTCATGAAGGTACCGAGAACAGCGGTTTTGTGAATCCCCAGCGCGTACAGAATCCACGTTTCCCGTGTGCGCTCGTAAAACAGGAGCACGCATGAAGAAAGAACGGTTATGAACGCAAGCACACCTGTAACTGCCATGATTTTTCCGGCAAGTGCTTCTTCATAGAATTCTTCGTGACTGGTGAGTGCATGGGCAAGCGGATAGAACGCGAGATAATCTTCGTGTCCAAGTCGGGATGCGGCAAGTTTAAAAGTCTGATAATCCTCCGGGGCGGTCAGCTGATAAAAGGCGATATAGTTGTTGAATGTGTGCGCCGCTGCAAAACGCGGGTCGGACGCATCACCGTATGCTGTGTATGCCGTGTCAAAATCGGTGAAAACTGTGTAGTATACCGATGTTTTTGTGCGCCTGTACGGCATACTGCCAAGTTCATAGTTCAGCTCCCCTGCTTCATTTTTACCGATTTTTCTGTAAATTCCCGTATTGCCGTCACTGATATACACCGTGACAAGTCCCGTGACACGAAGCGTGCGGAGCACATTTCCCGCGTCATCGTACAGTGTGATTGAATCCCCGACCGCAATGCCGTTCAGATGAGCAAAATCTTTGTACAGCGTGCATTCTCCCTGTCCGGCTGCCGCTTCCCGCCCTTCTTCCACGGCGAGATGCAGTGTCGGCTGGGCGTGTGCGGTCATTTCATCGTCATACAGGGGAAGAATGTCCATAGGACCGCCGTACAGGACAAGCTGACGACGCTTTGCCTCCGTGCCGCCGAAACCCTTCATTTTCGCATAGGTTTTCACGCCGTAGACCAGCTCTGTTTTCTCCACACCCTCGAGACGGGAGAATTTTTCAAAGAAATGCCGGTCGGCTGTCAGATCGAAATCATACAGATCCATGGAGCCGTCATGGTTGAAATTGTCTTCGGGAATCACAAAATGCACATCATCTTCGGACAACCCGCGCTTTCCCTGATACTGCAGATCGTCCCGGAAACGCAGTTCGGCACGTCCGAGGCATTCGTTTTCCCAGAATGCATTGTATGCGCGGATCTCTGCACGGTAAAAGGCGGCATAGAAAAAGAATGTGAGAAAAAAGAGAAGGACAGCGCCCGTGACGAGATATCGCCTGCGGTGCCGGATGAGGTTTTTCAGTGCGTTCGTGAACGGATACATCATGCCCTCCTTTTGTCAAATGTGTATTCATTATACCATATATATCTAAATACGTCAAGTGTAAACTGCGCCCGCGCAAAAAAATCAGCAGTTTCTGTAACTTTTTCACAGTCCTGTGCGTCTATAGGACATAAGAACGGGGAAAGGAGCAGGACATGGCAGACGCGAGAGAAGAATTTTCCGCATACATACGAAAATACGAAAAAAGTATGTATGCCGCCGCATACGGCATTCTGAAAAATGACCGGGATATCGCCGATGTGGTGCAGGATGCGATTCTGAAAGCGTATACGCATCTCGACACGCTGGAAAATCCCGATAAATTCCGTCCGTGGATCATGAAAATCGTGCACAATACGGCGATTGCGTACATCCGGAAACGGCATGACGAAATCGACATCGACACACAGGCGGAAATTCTGCCGGACAGCGATGCGCCGGTGGACAGTGAAACGAAAATCACGGTGTGGAATGCGGTCGGGATGCTGAAGGAAGCGCACCGAACCGTCATCATCCTGTTCTATTACGAGGGATGCAGTGTCCGAGAGATTGCCGCGATCACTTCCAGCGCGGAGACAACGGTGCGGGTACGGCTTCTGCGTGCGAGAAAAGAACTTGCTTCCATTCTCAAAAAGGAGGATTTTGAGCGATGAAGGAAATAGATGGTATGATCCGTGAAGCTGTACGGAAAGAATCGTTTTGTGTACCCGAATCGGTGCATCAGCGGGTGGAGGAGACACTGGCATCTCTGCCGGAAAGGAATATTCGGAAAAAAATGTCCCGTATCCGTTTGCGCCGGACACAGGGACTCTGCGCTGCCTGTTTTGTTTTGCTTTTCCTTTTTGTTCTGCCGAATGTCAGTGCCGTCTATGCCGCGGCGGCTGCAAAAATTCCCGTCATCGGACAGCTCGTGCGGGTATTTACCGTGCGCAGTTATGCGGATAACGGAGAGACATACGAACTGTCGGCGGATATTCCGGCGGTGGAGGATGAAAAAAACACCGATGCGGCAGAGGCGCTCAATGCCGATATAGAAACTTTGACACAGAAAGCGATCGATGCGTTTTACGCCGAACTGGGAGAGGGCTTTGCCTCTCTCTGCATCGACTATGAAACCGTGACGGATACACCGGCGTGGTTCACGCTTCGGATTACAGCAGAAGAAACGGCGGCGAGCGGATATGCCTGTGCGAAATATTACCACATCGACCGTGAAGCCGGAAATCTGGTCACCTTTGGCGATCTGTTTGATTCCGAGGGCATGGCGGCTGTTGCCGAAGTCATTCTCGGGAAAATGAAGGAAGAAATGGCGGCGGACAGCGAAATGATTTACTGGGTCGGGGAGATCACGGTGGATAAAGAAATGCTTCTGAAAGCAGATGAACGGGCGGATCCGGGGATTCTCATCGGGACGGAGGACAGCGTGCAGAAGCATCCTTCCGGAAAGGGGGAAACAGTGAGCATTGTGCTTCCGTCAGAGAAAATCCCGTGTGTCCGTCCCGATCAGAATTTTTATTTCCGGGAGGACGGAGCGATGGTCGTGGTTTACGGCGAATATACGGTTGCGCCCGGTTTTATGGGATGCCCCGAAATCGTGCTCACGCAGGAAGAGTATGCGCCCTACCTCCGCAATGAGGCGGAGCGAGCGGGATGAGCGGGACAATTTTTTCCTCCGACTGCGGAAAACATTTCCCGCATATATTGACTTGCGGAGGAAAAAATGCTATAATTGGATCGATATTTAAAGTGGAGGTGTATGTTATGAAACACATCAAGACCATCAAGACCCGTAATCTCTGCGCAAGCCAGAAGAACGGCGGCTGCGGCGAATGCCAGACTTCCTGCCAGTCTGCCTGCAAGACCAGCTGCGGCATTGCTAACCAGAAGTGCGAAAGCACCAAGAAGTAATTTTGCACGGCTGAACGGCTGTAAAAATGCAAAACAAGGAAATGCTGCCATCACCGGCGGCATTTTTTATCGTATGGAATTTTATTTGAAGGAGAATGGATATGATCCATCAGTATAAACTCGGCAGTCAGGGAATTGTCCTCGATGTCTGCTCCGGTGCGGTACACGCCGTTGACGACGTTGCCTACGATATCATCGCCATGTTCGAGGAAAACGACCGTGAAACCGTGCTTGCCGCTGTCGGAGAAAAGTATATCGGCAAAGATGATATAACCGCAGAAGAAATCGCGGAATGCTACGATGATGTTGCCGCTCTGAAGGAAGACGGACAGCTGTTTGCTCCCGATACGTTTGAAGCCTCTGCCGGTATGCTCAAGCAGAAGACAGCGGGCGTTGTCAAGGCGCTGTGCCTGCATATCGCGCATACCTGCAATCTCAACTGCTCCTACTGTTTCGCTTCGCAGGGCAAATACCACGGCGAACGCGCAGTTATGTCGTTTGAAGTCGGCAAGCGGGCACTGGATTTTCTCATCGAAAACTCCGGTACGCGCAGAAATCTCGAAGTGGACTTTTTCGGCGGCGAACCGCTTATGAATTTTGACGTGGTCAAACAGCTCGTTGCCTATGCGCGGAGCATCGAAAAGGAAAAAGGCAAAAACTTCCGCTTCACCCTGACCACCAACGGGATGCTCGTTGACGACGATGTGATCGAGTTTGCCAACCGCGAGTGCGCGAACGTCGTTCTTTCCCTCGACGGCAGAAAGGAAATCCACGATCGCTTCCGTGTGGACTACGCCGGCAAGGGAAGCTGGGAAAAGATCGTTCCCAAGTTCCAGCAGTTCGTCGAGTCGCGCGGCGGCAAAGACTACTATATGCGCGGCACATTCACCCATGCAAATCCTGATTTTCTCGAGGATATCAAAACCATGCTCGACCTCGGCTTTACTGAACTGAGCATGGAGCCCGTTGTGACCGCTCCCGGCGACCCGTCCGCACTCACGGAAGAAGATAAGGCGATTGTCATGGAACAGTACGAAAAGCTGGCTGAACTGATGATCGAACGCGACCGGGAAGGAAAGCCCTTCACGTTCTACCACTATATGATCGACCTGAAGGGCGGTCCGTGCATCTACAAGCGGATTTCCGGCTGCGGATCGGGAACGGAATACATGGCTGTTACGCCGTGGGGGGATCTCTATCCCTGCCACCAGTTCGTCGGTGAGGAAAAATTCAAGCTCGGCGATATCTGGAACGGTGTGGACAACAAGGCGATACAGGACGAATTCCTTTCCTGCAATGTCTACGCACGCGAAGAATGCCGCACCTGCTGGGCAAGACTGTACTGCTCCGGCGGATGCGCTGCGAATGCGTATCATGCCACCGGCTCGATCAAGGGCGTGTACAAGGACGGATGCGACCTCTTCAAGAAGAGAATGGAATGCGCCATCGCCGTTGCCGTATCGAGAGAATGGGACGAAGAGGAAGACAGCGGCTGCGGAGACTGTGAAGACTGCGAAGGCTGCGGGGAATGAAAACCCCCATTGTTGATTTTGTAAAAAAATACGCGGATGCCGCCTCCCTCCGTCTGCATATGCCCGGACATAAGGGGGAAGGCGCGCTCGGCTTTGAGCGGTACGACATCACGGAAATCGGCGGCGCGGACAGCCTGTATGAAGCGGACGGAATCATCGCCGAAAGCGAAAGAAACGCCTCGGAGCTGTTCGGCTGCCCGACATTCTATTCCGCCGAAGGTTCATCCCAGTGCATCCGCGCAATGCTGTATCTGGCGTGTCTCGGTGCAAAGCAGGCGGGAAGACGACCGCTCATCGCCGCCGGACGGAATGCGCACAAAACATTTCTGTCCGCCGCCGCTCTCTTGGATTTCGATATCCTGTGGCTGACGGGGGAGAATACTTCGTATCTTTCCTGTACTGCGGACGCGCATTCCCTGGAAAAAACGCTCGCAGAAGCACCGCAGATGCCCGATGCTGTCTATCTCACCTCCCCGGACTATCTCGGAAACACAGCCGATATCGAAGGTATTGCCGCGCTCTGTCACCGGATGGGGATTCTGTGCCTTGTGGATAATGCACACGGAGCATATCTGCGTTTTCTGCCCGTCTCCCGCCATCCGATCGACTGCGGCGCGGATCTGTGCTGTGATTCCGCGCACAAGACTCTGCCGGTACTCACGGGCGGTGCGTATCTGCATCTGTCGCCGGAAGCGGCTGAAAAGTTTGCTCCGCTGACCAAAAATGCGCTGGCGCTGTTCGGCTCGACAAGTCCGTCGTACCTGATTCTCGCGTCCCTCGATGCGGCGAACGGGTATCTTGCGCATGGATACCGCGAAAAGCTGGCGGCATTTGCCGAAAAAGCAGAATCCGCCAAAGAAAAACTGCGCGGGTACGGCTATACGATCTGCGGAACGGAGCCCCTCAAAATCACGATTGCGGCTAAACCGTACGGGTACACCGGAACCGGGCTGGCGGACTGTCTCTTGCGTGAGAATATTGTCTGTGAATTTGCCGATCCGGATTTTCTCGTGCTGATGGTGACGCCGGAGACGGGTGCGGATGGACTCGAACGACTTGTCCACGCGCTTGCCGCTGTCCCGCAAAAGCCCACGCTTTGGGAAAATCCTCCCGCTTTCGCTATGCCGGAACAGGTGCTGACCGTGCGTGAAGCGGTATTTGCACCGCAGGAGATCGTTCCCGCAGAAGAATGCGCCGGGCGGATTCTCGCCGTTTCGTCGGTCGGATGCCCGCCGGCTGTGCCGATTGTCGTGAGCGGAGAGCGGATTGACGCCGATGCCCTCGCGTGTTTTGCGTATTACGGCATCGAAAACTGTACGGTCGTGAAGGAAAATGAAATGCTACCAAATAAAAAAAGCAGGAGAACGGACGCATGAACACCCCCTACTATTCCGGAATCATTACCAATTATGTCTGCACCGCAGCGTGCCGCCACTGTATGTTCGGCTCGTCACCGGACTGCCCGAAGACGTTTATCACACCTGCGGCGGCGGAAAATCTTGCCTCCATTCTTGAAGAAGCAAAAACGGCATCCGTGCACATCGGCGGCGGGGAACCGTTTGTGAACTTTCCCGCCCTCTGTTCCCTGATCGACGCACTGAACCGGCATGGCATCGGCGTGGATTATATCGAAACCAACGCATTCTGGGCGAAGGAAGACGACCTTGTGCGTGAGCGTCTGTGGGAGCTGACCAAGCGCGGCGTGACAACGGTGATGGTGTCGGCAGACCCGTTCCACATCGAATATGTCCCCATCGGCAGAGTGCTCAGGCTCATCCGTCTGCTCGGCGAGGAAGGCTTTGACTATTTCGTCTGGCAGGAGCGGTATCTGCGCAGGCTGATGCGGCTCGAACATGACCGGACTTATACCCGCGGAGAACTCGAAAAAATCCTCGGGAAGACCTATATCGAAGACACGGCGCGCGAATACGGTCTCGGCATGAACGGTCGTGCCCTCGCAATTGCATCCCGCCTGTACGGAAAACAACCCGCCGATGCCCTGTGCGACAGCAGACCGTGCAGAAAAATTCTTGAACCGCATCACTGCCATTTTGATCTGGATGGAAACGCTGTGCCCTCCGGCTGTCCCGGACTGACCGCAGAAGCACGCGATTATCTCTGCGGCACGATTCGGGCGGACCGTTATCCCGTCATGTCGCGGCTTCTGGAAGGCGGAACGGCGGCTTTGTATGCCTATGCCCGGGAACACGGCTTTATTCCCGACGAAAAGGGATACCCGACAAAATGCGCGTTCTGCTATGCCATGCGCACCTATCTCGTGAAGCACAAACCTTCGGCGGATCTGTCACCGGCTTGTTTTTACGAGAATATCGACAAGTCGCTCGCCGAAGCGGAAACGGAACTCATATGAAACCGAATGCATGATCGGAGAAAAGAGGAAATTTATGAACTGCAGTAAATATGTCAGCACGAAAATCGGCACCATCGGCGATATGAAGGCAACCAGCTTGCACGGCGGCGGAAAAACGCATCCGGGTGCTGTCTGCCCGTTCGGAATGGCGGCATTCGGTCCCGATACACTGGAAGGCGGCGACAACGGCTCCGGCTACAGCTACCATCATACCACCATCGACGGTTTTTCGATCAACCATATGTCCGGTGTGGGCTGGTACGGCGATCTCGGAAACTTCCAGGTCATGCCGACGACGGGGGAACTGAACCTTCTGTCCGGTACATACCGCGATGCATTGACAACCCGCACAGACCGCGGTTATGAGTCCGATTTCTCGCACGATACCGAAGTCACCGAAGCCGGATATTATGCCGTTACCCTCGATACTTACGGCATCCGCGCGGAAACGACCGCATCGGTGCATACCGGCATGATCCGCATGACCTACCCCGCCGATGCAAACCGCCGTGTCCAGATCAACCTCGCCAGACGCATTGCGGGACGTTCTCCTTCGCAGAAGCTGCACCTGATTGACGGAAGAATTCTTGAAGGCGTGATTCACTGTCCTTCGACGCACGGCGGATTCGGACGCGGCGCGGGACACGTCAATTACGACCTCTATTTCCACGCGGAATTTTCCGAAAACTGGGATTTGTACGGTGTCTGGGACAAAAACGCGCCGATCGAAGAAAAGAAAGACGAATACACCGGAGAGGAACTGTGGTTCTACGCGGATTTCGCCGCTTCGGAAAAGCCGATTACCCTGAAAGTCGGGATTTCCTACATCAGCCTCGAAGGTGCGCGGGATAATTTCGCCGCAGAAGCCGAAGGCGTTTCTTTCGACGAAATGCACGAGAGAGCAACTGCTGCGTGGGATGAAGCACTTTCCGTTGTTTCCATCGAAGACGGACGGGAAGATTCCTCCATGCGCACGATTTTCTATACCACCATGTACCACGCCCTGCTGACCCGCGTGTGTACTCCGACGTGAACGGCAATTATCTCTCCCCCGACGGTGTCATCCGGCAGTCGGATTCCTTCCAGAAGCGCACCGTTTTCAGCGGATGGGATGTGTTCCGCAGTGAATTCCCCCTGCTCACCATCATCAAGCCCGATGCGGTCAACGATATGATCAATTCCCTCATCGACATCGCGGAATACGAAAATGTTTCCTTCCCGCGCTGGGAACTGCTCGGACATGATACCGGATGCATGATCGGCGACCCCGGCGTGATTGTCACCGTGGACGCTTACAGAAAGGGCATCCGCAATTTTGACGTGAAAAAGGCGTATGAAATCTGCCTGAAAACCGCATTTGATCCGAAAACGAGACGGAACAACGCAGAAGAAATGAACACGCTCGGCTATGTCCCCGGCAGTATTTCCAGAACACTCGAAAACGTCTTTGCCGACCACTGCATCGGTCTGTTCGCGGAAGAAATGGGCGACGGGGAAAATGCACGGTTGTTTGCACAGCGCGCACAGAATTACAGAAAAATCTACTCGGAGGAAACCGGCTGGATGCGGTGCAGAAACGCGGACGGAAGCTGGCTTGACTGGCGGGACGAGTATGACGAACGGGGATGCGTCGAAAGCAATATTTTCCAGCAGCACTGGTTTGTGCCGCATGACCCCGCAGGACTGATCGGACTCATGGGACGCGAACGCTTCCTTTCGGAGCTGGAGAGACTGATGAGCGAATCCGACCTTTCCGCGATGTGGAACAAGGCGTATAACCATCCGAACGAACCGTGCCACCACCTCGTGCATATCTTCAATGAAGCGGGAGAACCGCGCAGAACGCAGTACTGGGTGCGCCGGATTCAGGAGGAAGCGTATAATACCACGGAGTACGGCTTCTGCGGCAATGAAGACGTCGGACAGATGTCGGCATGGTTCACACTGACGGCACTCGGAATGCATATGCTTTCTCCCGGAAGCAATGTTTATCAGCTGAATACGCCCCTGTTCAGACGCGCGGAAATCCGGCTGTCGAAGGCGTATCACCCGTGCGCTGTTGCGGATACGCTGGTAATTGAAACGGATAAGGAGCCTGCGGAGAATGTCTATGTCCGGTCGGTGACTGTCAACGGAAGAAAACTCGAGAAGATGGAACTGACGTGGGACGATATCGCAAACGGCGGAAGAATCCTGTTTGAACTGGAATAAATCCAAACTGCACTTCACAGTATAAAAGTTTTGGTCGAGCTTTTTCAAAAGCTCGTGGGGTTCAAAGGGGCAACGCCCCTTGGCGATCTCCGCAGAGATCGAAATACCCAGGCGTTCGAAAAAGTTCCTCTTTTTGCTACTTTTTCTCCTCGCTAAAGGATAAAAAGTAGAACTATACTTCTGAAATCACAAAAAGGC
>JAFQLN010000106.1 GCA_017414585.1 Clostridia bacterium
AAAAAGAAGAAGAAAAGAAAAAGGCCGCCAAAGAAAAAGCCGCCGAACGCCGCCGCTCCAAGATCGAAACTCAGCTTATTTCCGCCGGCGGACAGCTTCTCAAGCGCGGTCTGCTCGGCATTCTGAAGCTGAAATAAGCCCGCATCCCCATCCATGAAATTTTCCGAGCTGCCGGAACACAGACTGACCGGATCGTCCGGAAAAGAATGAACGGAGTCATCCTATGAAAAACAAACCCATCCTCCCCCTGCTGCTCACCGCCGCACTGCTGTTTCACCCCATCCCTGTTCGCGCGATGACGGTCCGGGCGGAAAATTCTGTTCGTACATACAATGGTGAATTCACCGATATTTCCTCTTCCGCGTGGTATTACGAGGATGTCGTGGAGGCGTATTCCCGCGGTCTGCTGAACGGCAAAACCGCCTCTACATTCGCACCCGATCAGACGCTCAGCATCGCGGAAACCATCAAGCTCGCCGCGCTCTGCCATCAGATTCTTTCGATCGGATACACGGACGACGCTGCTTTTGAATCGGCATCGTCCGATCATTGGTACGACGGCTATGTGAGCTACTCCATGAAAAACGGCATTGTAACCGAAGAATACGACGACTATTCCGCAGCCGCTTCCCGTGCGCAGGTTGCCGTTCTCTTCTCCCGCGCAATCATAGCCTCCGGCAAAACCGCCGAGGAGCTGAACACCGCTGCATTCGGAGATCTGCCGGATGTACCCACGGATATGTGGTACGCGGGTGCAGTCTACCGGATGTACCGCTGGGGAATTCTCACGGGTGACAACACGGGCGCCATCCATCCGGAAGCTAAAGTCAAACGCAGAGAAGCTGCTGCGCTCTGTCTGCGCATGATTGACGAAACACGGCGTGTGAAAGTCGGTGCAGTTCCCGAAGACAAGGAGGAAACGCTCCCGCCGTCCTCTGATTCTCAGACCGCTGATCCCGGAACCCCTGCTCCCGATACACCGCCGCAGTCCGGTACGGAAATCGCTCCCGGGCAGACACCTGCCGCGCCTCCTGCAGAAAGCAATCCACCGCAGTCCGAACCTATCGTTCCAACGCTTTCCACGCTGACGCTTTACACTGGAAGCAGCGAGAAAAAGTCCTTTACGGGAATCACCGGTTTCGCCGGCAGTTTTTCCGTATCGGACGGAAGTGCCGCAACGGAAGCCGGTTATTCTCTCGACCTGATCAACCACCTCGTTCTGGAACCGGACAATATCTCCTTCCGTCTGTATACCGGATCGGGGTTTGAAGCACTCGGCATCGTCCGCGGCTGGATGAACGAAGCGGCACGCGGCAAAGACGGTGCTGCAATCCGCGAAAAAGCCGACGTTTACGAAAAGGTCAACGATCTCTGCTATCTCTGGATCAACGGAAACCGTGTGGTCATCTCCGAACTTTGGTACGCCGATCACGGTGAGTACACCACTTACGCTTTTTACTTCGATGAAACGATTGATCCGGGTAAAGTGACCGCACTGGAAACGGCAGTCGGGCGTCTCGACAAGCAGACTCTTCTCAATGCTTCTCTGTCCGATCTGGCTGACAGAATCGAAAAAACCGCGCAGGAACCTGTTCCCGAGCTCGAAAAGCCTGCTCTGCCGGAAGCCGAGTATTCCGATACATATCTTGCCGCTGTTGCCGACGCGAAGGGCACTGCCGCCGAGATTCTCTTTGAATTTGAAACCAAGCGATGTCAGGTGCTCTACGGCCGCGGACTCTACGGACGCGAAAGCGATGAATACCGGCTTCTGTTCATCTTCCGCGACGGAACAACACAGACTGTCGCCGCACAGAAACTGGAAAACATCCGCATAAACACCGCCGGAACGGTCCTTTACTATAATATGACAGGACCCGACGGAAAGATTCTGCAGTACGGGATTAACTTTGGGGAATAACCCCCGCAAAAAACAGACTGCCGCACAGAGCATTCAAACTTTGTGCGGCAATTTTTTAATTTCAGAGCTTTTGTGTCCCGGATCAGCAGGTTCGTTCTTTAAAAAGTTTTCCGTCCAGCAGATCGTGACGGGCAATATCCATATGCCACCCTTCCGCTATACTGCTAATACCAAGCGTACGCGCCATATCATACATCGCATCAATCCGGTCAGGATCGACAACGCCGTTATAGATATCGCGGACAATTTCCGTAAATTCCAGGGAAAAGGCAACTTTTTCCACGTAAATGCGCTGGGAGAGCGTCAGATTCTTTTTCTGCGCTGCCGCGAGAATCTTTTTCGCCCCGGTGATTGTCTCTTCATCAATATAAGGCGTATCCGGATGTTCAAAGATACCGAAGTGAATATTGCTGTCAAGAACACGTTTCTGCATATGGCGGATGTATTCGCGGATTTCTGCGGCTGCAGGACCGTAAACGGCTTCCGTGAATTCCTCAATCCCGGCATCGACATCAAAATCGGGATTCCACATGAGCTTTGCCAGCAGCCATGTTCTCATTTCGGTCATATCAGGGCTGACCGACTGATAATTTCCCTCCTCATACACGCCGCGCACACCGTTTTTAACAAAAAACCTCATGTTCGGACCGAGCACCTGGAAATTCGGGAAAGGCAGCCAGAAATAACGGTAATTAGTAACATAATCCCAGATATATACCCGATCGCAGATTTTTCCCCAGCCGATCAGATCCTCCTGAAAACTGGAATCGGTAGGCTTCGCCCGGAGTCTGAACCCGCCCGTCACTTCGCGGCAGGTTTCCAGCGGATGTGCAAAACAGCACTCGATGGAGCAAAGCCGGACGCATACATTGTGACGCGGCTTGACTACTTTCGGCGGTCTGCGGGTATACATATACGCGAGTGTATCGACAACGACATCAGGGAATTCTTCCTCAATCGCCTCTGCCACACGGTTCACGAAGGTTATCATCGTTCCGGCATGGCTGCCATTTTCTTCATCAACAGCAGCACATTCCGGACAGGTACAGGGATTGAGCCAGTCATTCTGAGAAACGGACACAATTCTTGCTGATGGGTTGGCGCGCAGAGCCTTTCTGACATTCTCGACAACAATTTCCAGTACATCCGGATTGGTCAGACACAGCTGGGTATGGTTTTTAATACGCTCGCCGTTGACCATTGAAAAGTATTCCGGATGTTCGTCAAAATAGATATCGGGACTGCACAGCTGATTGAACGTATGGACATACAGCGCATACCCATGCCGGACGCCGCCGTACCATCGATCAGGTCCTGCTCCGTTCAGCCGATTTCTTGCGCTCCATTCCGGACGTATCAAAACCGGATAATCGAGCTGACGATGTTCCAGAGCCGGCTTATCCTTATAAACCAGTTCTTCAAGCTCCAGCTTTTCGCATTTCGGAATCTTTGTGACGTCATGCGTATAGAACCGCACGCCGAGAATGTCTTCCAAAAAAGCATAAATGCCGTACATCACACCCTGTCCTGATCCGCCGGCAATGCGGAGACCAAAACACGGGCTGCTTTTGATCTCAAACTCTTCTTCTTCCAGTTTTTCGTCAATGACATAGTGAATCGATGCCCCTTCACAGCTTTCCGTGACAGCAAATTTCGCGCCCGTGATGCGCCACAAAATATGTGCCATATCTCTGGCTGCTGTTTTCACTTCCTGCGGAGCATCTGCACCGACCACGATCGGTACGGCAGCAATTCCCTTATCCGCTATCAGCAGTTTATTCATTCTTTCCTCCTTTGCGGTATTTCACGCTGCAAACAGCACGGGGGAAGCCTTTTATAAAGCTCCCCCCGCCATTTTTATTCACTTAATTACAGACCGCGCTTTACATAGTGCGTATGGAGAAGTTCGTGAGCCTTATGAGAGTTGGGTTCGCCGAGGAATTCTTCATAAACCTTCTTAACGATCGGGTTTTCGTGGGACTTTCTGTATTCGAGCTTTTCAGCGTCTGCCTTGTAGAGAACAGATGCACGGAGAGCCTTGAGATCCACGGTATTGCGAACGGATGCGGGCTGATAAGGCTGACCGCCGCCGTTTACGCAGCCGCCGGGACAACCCATGATTTCGATGAACTGTACATCGTAAGTACCGTCCTGAACGCCCTTGAGGAGCTTGTTTGCATTAGCTGTGCCGGATGCAACAGCAACCTTGAGTTCGATATCGCCAAGCTTATATGCAGCGAACTTGATGCCTTCGGTACCGCGAACGTCGTCGAAGTCGAGCTTTTCGAGGGGCTTGCCTTCGATAACTTCAGCAGCAGTACGGAGAGCAGCTTCCATAACACCGCCGGTAGCGCCGAAGATTGCACCTGCGCCGGAACCAACGTCGATGGGCTGGTCGAACTTTTCATCTTCGAGAGACTTGAAGTCGATGCCTGCCATTTCGATCATGCGGCCGAGTTCACGGGTGGTAACAGCGATGTCAACACCGGGTATACCGTCAACATCCTGACCGTCGCGGGTAACTTCAAACTTCTTTGCGGTGCAGGGGATTGCGGATACGAATACGATATCCTTGGGATCCAGACCCATCTTTTCTGCGAAGTAGGTCTTGTACATAGCGCCGAACATCTGCTGAGGAGACTTGCAGGTGGAAAGATTTTCGGTCATTTCCGGGAAGTAGTGTTCGCAGTACTTAACCCATCCGGGAGAACAGGAGGTGATGAGCGG
>JAFQLN010000107.1 GCA_017414585.1 Clostridia bacterium
ATGCTTGCAAGGACGTGTACTCGAGGAGGGTTCAGGATTCACAAGGAGGTGTACCGGAGGAAAGTTCAGCATTCACATTCACTTCCTTCCGAATCCGGTACACGCTGCAGCGTAATCAGCCGGGCGTCTCGCGTACGGCGGTAACCGTAGACGATCCCGTTTTCCTGCAGGAACGCGTGGTGCTGATTTAGGAGCTTCGTGACCACAGTTGTCGGAACATCCGTCACCTGCATTTCGGACAGCAGCGCCGTGGCAGTACCTTCCCAGCCGACCTTCGGTACCCATGCGACAACCGCATGAATAAAGTCCGGGATCTGCAATTCGCGGATCTCTTCTTCGTTGTATCGCTCAAGTAGCGACCACTCTCCGTTCATGAACTGCAGCTTCAGCTTCTGCTGTTCCAGGTCACGACCGGTGATATACAGCGTAGCGGTGTTTTGCTCACGCTCGCGCTTTAGCACGATCATGGCGTCGGACGCACCCTGCAGTCCTGTCGAACCGGTCAGCATATCGAACGGATCCTCAGAACTCAGCTTCCGGAGGTGATGAACGAGCACGATCGACAGCCCCATGCCGTCCGCCAGTTCCTTCAGACTGCACAGGCATTTGTAGTCATCCGCATATGCGTTCCGGTATGGATCCGGTGTCCGGATCATTTGCAGCGTGTCGATGATCACAAGCCGCAGCGCCGGATGCTTGCTTTTGAAGTCCCGGATCTGATCCTCCAGATCGCTGCCGAGCATGCCTGCGCGTACGGCGAAATGCAGACTTTCCGGTGCGGCATCCTGTACGAGCTTGAACAAACGGTCTTGCAATCTGGAGAGGTTGTCCTCCAGACACAGGTACAGTGCCTCTGCTTGCTCGGTTTCCATGTCGAGGAAGGGGCGTCCCTCCGCGACGGACAGGCAAAGCCGGAGCATCATCCAGGATTTGCCTGATTTTGAGGGACCGCCGATGATCGTGATCCCTTCTCCGATAAGCCCTCTGACCAGTTGCTTGCGTGGTTCATAGGGCGTTGCGATCAGCGTTTCCGCACTGATCGTTTTCAGTTCTTTCATGTTTTTGTTTTCCTTTCTTTTTCTCTTACAGTACACTTCCCTCGAACGGTGCGATACGGTTTTTTGTTTCAGCGTCGCCTCCTTTCTATGTGACGGGTGTGACGGCAGTGACGGCATAATCTCTATAGAGAAATCACCGTCATATCCGTCACCGCTGTCACAGCACAGCCGCATATCCGTCTCAGGATCCCCGCATCCCGCCGGGCCGCCCAATGCTGTGACGCGTTCAAGGCGGAAGTTTCATTGTCTGTGAGCCGTGCTTTTCTATGCAGTTGTCAAGGTGCAAAGGGCTTACAAAAAAGCCTTTCACTATATAGGCCGAAAAAAGGGCGTTTTATGCATGGATTCCTTAAAAAAGACAAAAACGGCACTTTTTTCTCCAGAATCGGGCTTATAAGTATTTACCCCTCTACTTATAACGGCATCCATTTTTGCGTTTTGAAGGGTGGAAAAAATAATATATTTTCCCTGCCGGTCCATGCCGTCGTTCTCACGCATGTTCTCTCGAACCCCCGCATCCCGCCGGGCCGCCCAATGCTGTGACGCGTTCAAGGCGGAAGTTTCATTCTGGTGTTACCCGAGATCGGTTATTCCGTTGTCAAGGTGGAAGGCAATTTATCCCTCTACCTATAACTGCATTGATAAATGGCATTTTGAAGGGTGGAGAAGAAAATATATTTTTTTGGTTTTCAAGAATAGGGTCAACTGATGGATGATTTGATCCAGAAATCTTGTGTATATGAGAGGAAAAGAAAGCCAGGAAAAGACGTAATAATTTGACCGAACTCGTCAATTCTTGTTTTTCTTATTATGGCTATTCTTCTTTTTCTCATAATCTCCGGACAAAAAGAGCCGGGACACATAGAAGTGCACTAACAGACGAACATGGGGGTCCGCTTTTGTTGATATGGTGGCTTTTCTATGTACGATTCATATGCTGCGTTCCGCTTTTTTGCAAAAGAATAATTCTTTCTTATGCGCTTCTCCGTGTAAACTTGCACGGACTTGCACAAAACTTATACGCGTGTAAGTTTCATATACTCATTCCTTGGAAGAATTTTGGGGAGATGTTCAGATAGCTATGAAAACCAAACTCCTGCATTCTTACACAGGTTAGAGAGCATTTATTGTCTTGTTTTTTATATTTCCGCATGATTGTAATGTGTTTACGAGTTTTTTCATCAAGAAATTACATATTGGTTACAACGAAACAGCGCGAAAGGTACGAAATATGGGTACACTGTTGTCAAAGAGCCGAAGGAGAATGGCATGAAGAACAGGATTCTTGTGGTGGAGGACGACGCGGCGATTCGAGATGCAGTGCTTTTGAACCTGCAATTTGCGGATTACGACACCGTCGCGTTTGACGACGGAAAGAAAGCCGCGGAAGCGCTTGAAAGCGATCACGCGTATGACCTTGCGCTGTTGGATATCATGCTGCCCGGCATGGACGGATTTGAGCTGTTCGGGCTGATGGAGCAGTACAGTATTCCGGTCATCTATATGACGGCAAAGACGGATTCAGCGTCCGAGATAAAAGGGCTTCGGGACGGCGCGGAGGACTATATCGTAAAGCCCTTCGATCCGCTCACGCTGATGGTGCGAGTCGAAAAAGTGCTGAAACGTGTCGGCAAATGGAACGCCGTCTACCGTGTCCGCGACGTCGTGGTCAACACCGAAACACATACAGTCACGAAGGACGGCGAGCCGGTCGAGTTGCAACCGCTAGAATTCGACGTGCTGATCGCACTGTTGCGGCACAAGAATATGACCATTTCGCGCGAGCGGATGCTAAACGAGGTATGGGGCTTTGACTACCTCGGCGAAACGCGCATGGTCGACGTCAAAATTTCCGCGTTACGAAAAAAGCTCGGGCTAGAGGACGCGATCCGCGCAATCCACAAGATCGGCTATCGGCTGGAGGAACGATAAATGAAATTGAGTAATCGCATTACGCTGCTTGTTTCAATCGTTCTCGTCGCAATCATTCTCGGCGTATCGTTTTCGCTCCTCCTGTATGTAAAGAATGCGACCCTGTCGCTTTCAATTGAACAGGTGCAGCGTAAGCAGCAGAATCTTCGTACGTCGTTTTCCGAGATGGCGTGCTTTTACGCACGCACAGACGATTCTGATGCCGTACATGATTCTCTGATCAAGCTCTGCTTCGCGCGCTTTTCCGATCAGTACGGCGTATTACTGCGCGACGGTACAGAGATGGTTTCGAGTGTGGTCGTTGATCCCTCCGCGTATGTTCCTTCGAACAGTGAAGCGTTTTC
>JAFQLN010000108.1 GCA_017414585.1 Clostridia bacterium
CATTCTCTTATAGCGGATCAGAATATCCTGCAGGGTATTGTCAAGTGCATGACCCATATGCAGCTGACCCGTAATATTCGGCGGCGGAATAACAATGGAATAATGCTCTTTCTTATGATCAATAACAGGCGTGAACAGCTTCTGCTCGCACCATTCGTTATAGATCCGCCCTTCAAATTCGGAAGGCGAATAAGTCTTGGGAAGTTCTTTTCTCATGTGTCTATAGTCCTTTCGGGAATAGTAAACTTTTTGTATGGGGGGAGACGGTCGCTTTTTTGAAAAAAAGCTCCGCAAAAAACTTTAGACTGGCGTACGTTTGGGTACGATGCCATATTCTGAAGCTGATATGGTGGAGAGGGGAATGGAGGAATAAGCTGTTAAACTGCAGCTGACAGGAGGGGCATTCTCCACGACCTATGATAGGGTGATGACGGAAGTCAGGGACCACCGAGACCCTGACTTCCCACGCCGTGGAGCGATTCGAGATGCAGAATCTGATGGTGGGGTTGGTTCTGACTCGCGTGCGGGGTGGAGGGATTATTTATTTGCGAGGATTTCTTTGATTTTTGTCCATTCCGCTTCGATGGAGAAGGTGTATTCGTTGGTGACGCGCACATCGGCATATACGGCGGAGGGGAGGCTGAATTCCTTTTCTCTGTACCGTGCGCATTTGAGGTAGTAATCGCCGATGAATTCGATGGTTTGACCTTTGGTGACGACGTTGCGGCTGATTCTGCGGAAGATCCGCATTTCGATGGAAGCGTCGATGAACACGCGGCAGTCGGCGAGGTTTCTCACTTCCGGCGTACAGAAGATGGTCACGCCTTCGGTGAGGATACAGTCATACTGACCGGACTTTCGTGCGGTACGGATATCTTCGGCGAGTTTTGCGGAGTCGAACGAGGCAGGATGATTCCAGTCGGGGTAGGTTTCGCCGTCTGCGGGGGAGATCATGGTGGGGAGGGGATTATTGAAATAACGGTCAGCGGCGAAGACGACGGTTTTAAATCCTTGCTGTTCGAGATGTTTCTGCAGCGCTTCGGTGAACGTGGACTTGCCCGAGCCCGATGCCCCTGCGATTGCGATGACGGAGGTTTTCATAAGCAGACTCCTTTTTGGGAGGAATAAAAAAGCGTCCTGCCGAAAAAAACAGGACGCAGAAAAAAGCGCGGTACCACCCGGATTCACGGCAAAAATGCCATGCACTCTGACTCCGTAACGAGGAGGGACGCCGCGGGCTGAGATCATGGCAGAGCCGTAATGTTCACCTGCGGGGCTTGGGGACGACCTTCAAAGACTGTTCGCCGCGATGCTTGCACCGTTCATCGCTCGCTGGATGCGCCGGAATCTTCTACTCCTTCCCTTCGGAGCCTGTGGATATTTTATTCGTACATTATATTATAGCACGGAAAAAGCGGCTTGTCAAGATATTTTTCGCTCTGCCTCATGGCAGCAGCATTTACTTATCATAATATAGTAAATTTGAAGTTAACGAGATGTCTGTTAAGTGAAAAAACAATTTGCACCAAGCCTTCCCCTGAATGAACAAAGTTCATTCGGTGGGGCAAGGGGGACCGTTTACGGTGGATGAGGGTAAAAACGTGAAAATTTGACCGGTCTGCATGGGTATAGAATATTAGTCAACAAGGGTATAGAATACCAGTACACATGGGTATAGAATACCAAATTGCCTGTTTTTACCCTCATCCGCCGTTGCGACGGCACCTTCCCCCACCGAATGAACAAAGTTCATTCAGGGGAAGGCAAGGGGTTTTAGAATTTTGAATTCAGCTACATCTCGTCAACTTCAAATTTTATTACGAAAGTAAATACTGTTGCCGTGCGTTCCGCCTTCACTTATCGGGCGGCAAGGCGAACCACGGTATCGGTCGGATCGCAGTTTTGCGGCAGGATGACGGTATATCCGTCTCCGGTGTGCTTGAGAGGGAGTTCGGTTTCGCCGCGCCATGCTTTTGTGAATACTTTTCCGTCAGCGGGAAGGGGCAGTGTGAGCACACCGTTTTCGGGGAGGTTGAGGATATGGAGGTACACGGTTTTTCCGTCTTCCGATTCCGTGGATACGCCCCAGTCGGTTTTTTCGAGGAGCGCGTTCGGTGCGGTGGGGTAGGATTTTCCGGGCACGGTATGGTAAATTCCTTCATGGGACTTCAGAAGCGCACCGAGATCGCCGAGCAGCTCTCGCACGCCGGTTTCCCATGTCTGATCGAGGTACGGACCGCAGGACCACGCGATACCGCCGTTGAACTGACCTTCGGTAGCGACAGTACGGACGGAGTAGCGGAAAAGATTGACCGCATCGGTCGGAGCACAGCCGCCGCGTGCCCACCAGTTTCCGATCTGACGGTTGACCTGGGAATAGTGCGTGGGAAGGAGATCGGTACTGCCGCCTGCGATGGAGCCGTAATACTCGGACACGATGAAATCGGAGAGGGGGTGCACCTTGGTATTGGCGGTTGCGCCCGTATTGACAAAGATTACGGCATCGGGATTCAGTTCGCGGACAGTATCACAGACGTCTCCGGTGGGACCGCTCTGATCGAACCAGTAGCCGGCGATTTCCCCATTGTAACGGTCATGGATTTCACGGATGAGCTTTTTGATGAACGCCATGCGCGCTTCGGTGTCAGTCCATCCCATCCGGGCAAGATCGGTATCGGGGATATCGTGCGCGTCGTTCGGGGGCATATACAAAACAAGCGGAATGCCGTACCGCCGCAGTCCGGCGAGCAGTTTTGCAACGGCATCGGCATTTTCGGTGCATTTGTGCGTGCAGCCCGTTTCCTTCATTGTTTCGGAGGGGAAGAGCAGGTTGAATCCTGCGTGTGCCAAGGTGAAGACGACGTATTCCGCGCCGAGATCGTAAGCGGTTCGTGCATAGGCTTCCCCGTCAAAGAGCGCTGCGGCTTCCTCTGCGGAGACTGCCCCGCGCAGATCGGTCTGGGAGTAAGTGGTGCCGCCCCAGTTTTTCCCTTTGCTTTCGTCGTAGGTGGCGTAGGTGTAGTGGGTGAACAGACCCACACGTGCGCGGGCAAAGTAGGATTTTCCGTCGTTTTTCTGCATGATATAAACCTCCCTCGTCATTTGAGCCAGCTGTAAAAGGTGCGTACACCGTCGTAGATGCGGTACCAGTCATAAGCGAATTTTTCACCGTCTTCGGTGACAAAGTGAGAAGGTGCGTTCTGACCAACCCATTTTTCGGGGATGGCACCGCGTCCTCCCTCGGATGCGATTTTGTAGATGGAGCGGATGCGCTTCATTTCATCGGGTGTAAGACAGCCGGGCGTGACCGATGCCAGCGTTACAACACCGGTGATCGCCGCCATTTCGAGAAAGTCCAGATTCAGCCCGTGATCGACAGAGGCGGTAAATGCGGCACAGTCGGGGTCAACATGGAAGAACGTGCGGTTCTGCGGCTGACGGATCATGGATTTCACGCCGTTTGCACGGGTGAGTTCAAAGTGACGTCCCGAGGTGTCGTGGCCCGAACGCTGCACAGCATGAATGCCGGCAACAAGATGATTGATGGTGTTGCAGCCGATTATGACGGCACCGCCTGCAGAATCCTGAATGGTACGGTAAAGGCGTTTCAGCATCTGACAGTTGGTGACACTGTTGTCGTAGAAATGCCAGTCGCCATCGGGATTCGGTGCGACGTTCAGCGTGTCGTATGTGGTGAAATCGTGCTTGAGCAAATCATATCCCCACGAGCGTATCATAGCTGTGTCGCTTGCTGCTTTTTCAAGTGTAAACGGATGGGTCGGGTCGAGCAGGAAGCCGCTGCCCTTGTATACCGCAGGACTTGTTGCCTCCTCCGGCACCGGTGTGCAGGTAAGCAGAGGTCTGAACCAGATTCCTGCGTGCGCACCTTTGGCGTGGATGGCTGCTGCGGTTTCAGCCATGGAACGGAAGTTTGCATTGGGCTGATCCCACGGTCCGCCGTTGTAGCTTCCGCCTTTTGCCATGTAACGGTTCAGCTGCCAGCCGTCGTCCAGGATCATATACGGCATTTCCACAGCATCGCGGCACATATCCATCAGCTGATCGGTTTCGGTCATGATCAGGTCGTGTGAGATATGCCCGTATGCCCAGTACCAGTTGTTCACGCCGAACACCGGCTTGTCAAGAAGGACCGGATCCGTGCACATCATGCGGCAGAATTTTTCTGCACTTCTGAATGGATTTTCGCCCTTCTCCCCCGCATCACAGACCACATCGCACACATCAAGCGGTTCACGAAGCACTGCTGCTTTACCGCCGTTTCGCATATCGATCCACATGGTGATGCCGTGGTCATCGCACTGGAAGAAGCAGAAGGCATTCGGACCGGTCTTAACCCCGTAGGAGGTGAGACGCTCGCCGTCGTAGGCATGAAAATACCACGGCATCTGGAGACGCGGATGCAGACCGTTCCACGGCACATCCCTCATCAGCCGCGCATAATCGTCGCCGTATACGGTCAGAATGTCGCTGAGATCGCCTCTCCAGCGCAGTTTGACACGCTTTACCGGCTTTGCGGAGGGATAAACGGTCACACGCAGTGCATTTTGTACCACCGCAAATGTCACCTTTGCAGTCTGCTCCTCTCTGGAATCCGGTTCTTCAAAGCGGATGGTGCTGTAGTCATACTGAAACAGCACACTGTCGGGCTCGCGTACAAGATTGATGAAGCTGTTTTTCATGGCAGTTACCTCATTGATTGGATGATTGCAATATGCCTGACGGACGGTGCGGAAGACGGCTATGACTGGTATATTCATGCGCGCTGACTCCCTCGTTGTCATGCAGTTTCTGCGCTTATTGTAGCACAGATTTGCGTTTTGCGCAAGGGACAGCACAAGGTTTGGCGAAAAAGAATTTCCGCACGGATTCCACCGAACCGATGAAAATTCCACTGACAGTAGGAAACCGTATCGGATGCGGTTATTGACGGGACGGGCGGAATCTGTTATGCTTATTGCAGACGGAGGGCCCCCGTACTTTTATCAGAGGTGAACAGAATGGGACTTTTATTTGCCGAGCGGCTGAAAAAATGCCGGCGTGAGCGCGATCTGACACAGGAACAGCTTGCCGAGAAGATCGGGATTTCCCCGCAGTCCGTTTCAAAATGGGAACGCGGCGACGGATACCCTGACATCACGCATCTGCCGGTGATTGCCAATTTTTTCGGCATCACGATTGATACCCTGCTCGGGAATGACGAAGCGGCGAAGGAAGAGGATATCGAACAGTTTTACGACAAGCTGAACGAAATGGATACATCGGAGGAAAAAGTTGCGTACAATCTCGAATATGCGCGCAAATATCCCGATAAAGACCACATTACCCTGAATCTATGCTGGAGCATCATGCTTCTGCCGGAGAAAAAACGGGAGAAATACCTGCCGCTTTTGAAGGAATCCTGTGAAAAGATCATCCGCGAATCGACCAATCAGGGATTTCGGGAAAATGCCGTGGAATTCATGTGCCGCGTGTGCGATGACGCAGAATTTGAGAAATGGTATGCCTTGTGCGAGGACAGCTATGAAGCCTACAAGGGCGAAGTGCTGGAAAAACGGCTGTGGGAACAGAAGAAATACGAGGAAAGCCGCCTGCGCTTTGATGTGAACAATCTGCGCATCCTTCTGCATTTCATGTTCCGCGACAACCGCAACTGGGCGGCACCCGAACGCGCGGTCGAATGGTACGCTTTCCGACTACGGCTGATCGAATTTCTTGCGGAAGACGGGAAAATCCCGGATGCGTGGCTCGGCGCTTATGCACAGCATTATTTCCGCATTGCGTGTGCCTCTTTCGGCTGCGGCAGACGTGAGGAAGGATATGCGTATCTGGAAAAGGCGTTCGAGCTGTATCCGGCGTGGTTTGCGATTCCGGACGGCACGCATCTGGATGTCGGAAGCCGCTGGATTTTCGGCGGTGTGAAGATTGCGAAGGATCACTGGCGCATCCGCCTGCCCGACGGAAGCGACGAATGGTCCGGGGACCTGTTTTATTTCGACAATCAGCGGGATTTCATGTATACCTGCATGACGCGCAGACACGGCTGGGAGTGGTTTGACTCCGTCCGTGAAGAACCGCGGTTTCTCGAATATGTCGAACGTGCGCGGAAATTTACCGAAGAAGACGGCGAAAACTAACCGCTTGCCGGAAAAATTCCAGCCGCGCTTGTTTTTCTTCCCAAACGGCGTTATTGACGGAGAACTTTGCGTGCGATATAATGAAGGCAGGAAGTGCACCTCCTGAACTGAAAAAAAGGAGAATCCTGCTATGACAGAACTGAAAATTCCCGAAGTCATCCTCCGCGAACGGCGTAAGAAAAATCTCACGCAGGAAGAACTCGCGGCAAAACTCGGCGTCTCCCCGCAGGCGATTTCCAACTGGGAACGCGGCGGTTATCCCGATATCACCCTGCTCCCGCGGATTGCGAACTTCTTCGGCATCACAGTCGATGAACTGATCGGCACCGATGAAGCGCACCGACGGGAAGAACTGGACGATTTTTTGAAGCGTTACTGGGGCTTTGCGGCAAACCGGGACGGATATGCCCGTAGACTGGCGCTTGCAAAGGAGCTCTATGCGAAATATCCGCAGGAGTTTGAAGTGATGCACGCGCTCGGCGATGCGATTGTCAACAATATGCCGCAGATTGCAGAGAACCTGCCGCTGCTCAGCGAAATCCACGAAAAAATCATGGCATCCTGTACGGACGAAGGATACCGCCGCGACTCGATCCACCGGATGTGCTATGTCTCCACGGATGAGGAACTGGAAGAGCGCATCGGCAGGAGCGAGCTGGACTGGTCGGAAGCGGCGGCAATCGGGGAAATCCGCGAAGAACGCTTCCTACTGCATGAACGGTACGGCGAATACTACACCCAGCGGAACGCGAACGATCTGCTCATCTTCATGCAGTACCTCGGAAGGAACAATATGAACTATTACCGCCGGGAGGATGCGTTCGTTTTTGCAGAACCGGCACGCACCGCCGCATGGGAAATGCACAAACTGCGCTTGCTTGAAGCGTTCGCGGAGGACGGAGAAATCCCCGATGCGTGGTGCGGATGCTATGCGGAATTTTCGCTCAAAGCTGCGGGTGCACTGATCGGATGCGGCAGAACGGACGAAGGCTTTGACCGGCTGGAGAAAACCTTTCCCCTGTACGAACGATGGCTTCGGATCCCGGACGGTGCGCGCATGGACGCGGGATGCCCGGATGCTTTCGGCGGCGCGAAAATTATCAAATGGGACAACACGGACTGCACGGTGCATATCTGCTTTGCCGATGGTACGAAAGTGTGGACGCCGTATCTGTGGCTGTTCTGGCAGCTGAAGGGGGATATTGAATGTGCCATGCGGACATGGTGCTGGTTTGACGGCGTGAAAGAGGATGCGCGGTATCGGACTTTATACGAAAAAGCGAAGAAACTGGCGGGAATCGAATAGAAGAATCGGATTCCATAAGAAAATCGGAGGAAAGTACTTCCGATTTTTTCATAAATCTTGACACGTCCTCCCCGTCCATGCTATAATAAAGGATACGAAAAATCTATCTTTATTATATACGAAGGAGAAATCCCAATGCAGTGGACTTCCGTCAACGACCTGAGAGAAAAATATCTCTCTTTCTTTGAATCGAAGGGTCATCTCCGTCTCCCTTCCTTCCCGCTCGTTCCCCAGAACGACAAATCCCTTCTTCTCATCAACTCCGGTATGGCGCCGATGAAGAAATTCTTTACCGGTGAAGTCGAACCGCCCCGCAAGCGTGTTACCACCTGCCAGAAGTGCATCCGCACCCCCGACCTGGAACGTGTAGGTCACACCGCACGTCACGGCACGTATTTTGAAATGCTCGGCAACTTCTCGTTCGGCGATTACTTCAAGGATCAGGCGATTCCGTGGGCGTGGGAATTCCTCACAAAGACCCTCGAAATTCCGGAAGACCTTCTCTATCCGTCCATTTACGAAGAAGACGATGAAGCATTTGAACTCTGGAACAAGGTCATCGGCGTTCCCGCAGAAAGAATCATCCGTCTCGGCAAAGAGGACAACTTCTGGGAACACGGCACCGGTCCCTGCGGCCCCTGCTCCGAAATCTACTTTGACCGCGGTCTGAAGTACGGCTGCGGCAAGCCCGACTGCAAGCCCGGATGCGACTGCGACAGATTCATGGAAATCTGGAACAACGTATTCACCCAGTTCAACTCCGACGGCAAGGGCAATTACACCGAACTCGAACACAAGAACATCGACACCGGTATGGGTCTCGAACGTCTTGCCTGTGTTATGCAGGGCGTGGACAATATGTTCGAGGTTGACGGTGTGCGCAAGATTCTCGACAAGGTTGTTGAAATCTCCGGCAAGAACTACGGCGAAGACAAGGAAAACGATATCTCCATCCGTGTTATCACGGACCATGTCCGCGGTGCAACCTTCATGATCTGTGACGGCGTTATTCCCTCCAATGAAGGACGCGGCTATGTTCTCCGCAGAATCCTCCGCAGAGCAGCACGCCACGGCAAGCTCCTCGGCATCAACCGCGAATTCCTCACCGAAGTCTGTGACGTTGTCATCGCGGAAAACGTGGCAGGCTATCCCGAACTCGGCGAAAAGGCGGACTACATCAAGAAGGTTATGTCCATTGAAGAAGACCGCTTCAACGCCACCATCGACGCGGGTCTCTCCATCCTCAGCGATCTCGTGAAGACCACTCTGCAGGACGGTGCTGACACCATTTCCGGCGAAGAAGTATTCAAGCTCTACGATACATTCGGATTCCCGATCGACCTTACCCGTGAAATCGCAGAAGAAAGCCATCTCAAGATCGACGAAGATGCGTTCAAGCAGCTCATGCAGGAACAGAAAGTCCGCGCAAGAGAAGCAAGAGCCAACATCTCCGGCTGGAGCGATGCATCCAAGTCCCTCCTTTCCGATATGGCGAAGACGGAATTCACCGGCTATACGGAAACCGAAACGACCGCAAAGGTTATTGCCATCCTCTGCGAAGACGAATCCGTGGAAGCCGTTTCCGAAGGCGAATGCACCATCATCCTCGACAAGACTCCCTTCTACGGAGAAGGCGGCGGTCAGGTCGGCGATACCGGTACCATCTACAAGACCGGCGCACTTGCCAATGTATACGACACCAGAAAGTCCGACGGTGTTTATATCCACATCTGCACCATCGTGAACGGCGAAATCAAGGTCGGCGACACCGTTACCGCTGACGTCAACGATATGCGCCGTGAATCCATCAAGAGAAACCACTCTGCGGCACATCTCCTGCAGGCAGCTCTCCGTCAGGTTCTCGGCACGCACGTAGAACAGGCAGGCTCCTATGTGGACAACACCAAGGTCCGCTTCGACTTCACGCACTTCTCCGCACTGACCGCGGAAGAACTCGAAAAGGTCGAAAAGCTCGTCAACCTCAACATCCTCGTCGGCAGTGAAATCGTCACCAAGGAAACCGATATGGAAACAGCCAAGGCGGAAGGCGCAATGGCTCTGTTCGGCGAAAAGTACGGCAATGTTGTCCGTATGGTCAAGATGGGCGCATTCTCCACGGAACTCTGCGGCGGTACGCACTGCGACAACACCGCGAAGATCGGTCTTTTCAAGATCACCGCCGAATCCTCCGTTGCGGCAGGTGTACGCCGTATTGAAGGCGTGACGGGTCTGGGGGTTCTTGAACTGATCACTGAAAAGGACAGCCTCATCGCTGATACCGCAAAGGTGCTCAAGGCGAACAACACTGCCGATATGCCCGTCCGTGCAAACGCGCTCCAGAGTGAAATCACCAAGCAGAAGCACGAAATCGACGCGCTCAACCAGAAGCTCGCTGTATCTAAGCTCGATGCAATTCTTGCGGGTGCGGTGGAAGTGAAGGGCATCAAGCTCGTCACCTCCGACCTCGGCAATTCCGGCATCGACTCCGCACGCGCTCTCTGTGACTCCGTGAAGGACAAGTACGCGGACATGGTTGCAGTCTTCGCTGTACACGACGGCGAAAAGCTCAACTTTGTTGCAGCGGCAGGCTCCGCGGCAGTCAAGGCAGGCGCACATGCGGGCAAGCTCGTCGGCGCAGTTTCCGCAGTGAC
>JAFQLN010000109.1 GCA_017414585.1 Clostridia bacterium
CAAAACCACATTAGTTTTCAGTAATACCGTCGATGCGGATGGAGAAGTAGGGAGCGGAGCGGAAGGTGGATTCGATGAATGCGCCGTCCTTGATGCATTCTACGACTTCGCCCTGGTATACAACGGTCATGGTGCTGAAGTCGATGAAGGACATATCAACCTTACAGGAGGTTACGTGACCTTCGGCGTCGGTTTCAACGGTGCAGAAGCCCTGTTCGCCCTTAGCGGTGAACTTGGAGGTATCGAATACCTTGATGGTGCCGTCCTTGATGCCCTTGATGGTTTCTTCTACCTTTTCAGCGGTACCTGCAGCGCAGGACGGGCCGAGGGTAGTGATAGCAACGCCGTCTTCTGCGTAGCCCTTTGCGACGTCAGCGGAACGGGAGATACCCTTGCCGGCGTTTACATCTTCAAAGAGTTCGGTATAGAAAGCAGTCCAGTTATTGGTGGGGGAAGTCAGAGCTGCGGTGGGAGCGGTTGCAAGCATATCAATGTTGTAGCCGACGGAGTAGCAGATCTTACCGGAGTCGAGGAGCTTCTGGGTAGCGGAGGGAGCGCCGGTGGAGTCGGCGTGCTGACCGATGATAACGCAGCCGTTTGCGATGAGAGCTTCGGCAGCGGCAGCTTCCTTGTCGATATCGAACCAGGAGTTGGTATACTGTACTTCCATGACAGCGTTCGGAACGACGGAGCGCAGACCGAGGAAGAATGCGGTGTAGCCGGATACAACTTCCGCGTAGTTGAACGCGCCGACGTAACCGATCTTAACATTACCGTCAGCGTCGAAGGAATCGGGCTGGGTATCCTTGGAGAGTGTGCCGTTGTCGAGCAGTTCCTTTACCTTCATACCGGCAACAACACCGGAGACATAGCGGGCTTCATAAACCTTGGTGAAGCCGTTCTTGAAGTTTTCGAGGCCGGAGATTGCAGCGAAGTCACCGGTCATGGAAACGAAGGTAACATCCGTGAAATCGCCTGCGGCCTGTGCCATATAGGTCTGATGACCGTAGGAGTTGGAGATGATGACGGAGCAGCCCTGACCGACGAGGTCGGTAGCAGCGTCAAGACAAGCGGAGTTTTCGGGAATGGTGTACTTCCAGATGATCTGGGAATCGGCGATGCCGAGAGCGGAAGCCGCGCCCTTGATACCGTCCATGTGCGCTTTGGTGTAGCCTTCGGTTTCGTCGCCGACAAGGATAACACCGATCTTGAGATCCGCGCTCACGCCGCCTGCGCAGGACGTAAAGCATGCAGCAGCGGTAAGGAGCATCATGGCAGCGAGTACCAGAGCGGCAATTTTCTTGAACATTTTCTTGTTCCTCCTGAAAATGACATTAAAATATTAAAAAATATATATCCAAACGCCGTTTCCGGCTGTTCAGAACGGAGAGGGATTATTCTTCCGCGAACGTAACTTTTCCGTCCTCCATGGAAGCGATGCGGGCGAGGGATTCGACGCGCACGCCTTTGGCGGAGACGACAGCTCGTCCGGGCTGGTATGCCTTTTCGATGACGATGCCGGCACCTGCGACGGATGCGCCCGCTTCTTCGACGAGGTCGAGCAGAGCCAGGAGTGCGCTGCCTTTTGCGAGAAAGTCGTCGATGATGAGCACGCGGTCGTCAGCGGAGAGGAAGTCTTTGGACACGCGGATCTGGTAGGTACGTTCGTGCGTATAGCTGTAGACTTCGGAGGTGTAGACGTCGCCGGCGATGTTGTTGGTTTCGGTCTTTTTTGCGAAGACGACGGGCACACCGAAGAAAGCAGCGGTCAGGCAGGCGATGCCGATGCCGGATGCTTCGATGGTCAGGATTTTGGTGATGTGTTCGTCTTTGTAAAGGCGGTAGAATTCTTTTCCCAGTTCGGAAAGAAACGGAACATCAATCTGATGATTCAGAAAGCAGTCAACCTTGAGCACGTTGCCTGCGCCGATTTTTCCGTCTTTGACGATGCGTTCTTCAAGAAGTTTCATACACGCCTCCGCTGTATTATTTATTTAATAGGTAAAGTTTAAGATCTGACAACAGATTATACACATTATACACAATATTTCCCGGAAATGCAAGTGGTACAGAGGAAAATGCTCCGCAATTTCCGAAAATACTTCGTAATTTCCAAAATGCTCCGCAATTTCCGAAAATGCTTCGTAATTTCCGAAATGCTCCGCAATTTCCAAAATACTTCGTAATTTCAAAAACCGACAGACCGACAAAAAAACAGCGTGCCGCTTGATTTATTCCTGTACGGAAATGCGGCACGCCGGGCATATTTTATTTTACAAGGTGTCTCTTGATC
>JAFQLN010000015.1 GCA_017414585.1 Clostridia bacterium
AAGGCCATTGTTCTCATCATAAATGTGTTTCTTCATCTCAGTCATAGTATTGATCTCCTTATTCTGGTATTAGAAT
Organism: Clostridia bacterium; assembly: GCA_017414585.1. The sequence goes on from JAFQLN010000015.1 coordinate 77, forward strand.
CCGCAAGTCTGACTCTCCAGAAATGTTGGTAAATCTTTGGTAAATATGAGATCGAAACACAAAAAACGCTTAAAAACGGGGCTTATGAGACGATTTGAGACTTTTCATCATGCCCGGTAAATCCTGCCGTGGCAGACGAACAGTTTTTTTGTCATTATACCAATCCCTCGTAATACGCAATCAGCTTCCGGGAGCGTGCGGCAATATCGGCAAGCAAGGTATCACGTTCTTCATCCGGTGCTTCCAGCGGCTGATGATGGGCTTCCAGGACAAATTCGCCCGCATATCCCACGGCTTTCAGCGAGCGCATGAAATCCAGCCAGTCGAGCGTACCGTTTCCGGGGATCAAATGCTCGTCTCTGCCGTTTCCGTGATTGTCCTGCACGTGGAGAGAAAGAGGCGGACAGCTGACTTTTCTGAAGTTTTCCAGACTGTCCCCCATGGCGTGTGCGTGTCCCGCATCATAACACCAGCCAAAACCGGATGAACGGACTTCCTCCACCAGAGCGGATAGGGTCTGCGAACGGATGGATGCACCCCAGAGAAGATTTTCCGAAAGAACGGTCACGCCATGTTTTTCCGCACATTCCAGAATAGGCAGAACAGCTTCTTTGTTGGTGCGGATAAAGGTTTCGTCATCTGTGATGATCCCCTGTTCATTCTGCCAGACCGGGTGAACAACCATATAGCGCACACCGAGAATCTCCGCACACCGGAAACTCCGTTCCACAAGCCAGCTGCGGCAGGTGACGTCAAAGGGTGCGTGGGAGTGCGTGCAGGACATACCCAGCTTTTCCGCTTCGTTCCGGAGTGTGTCCGCCCAGGATTCAAAGGCATCGGTCATGAAGGGAAAATCTTTATCCCGGGTACAATAGTCGAAAGCCATGTCCAAACCGTCATGTCCGGATTTGAACAGTCTTTTCATGATATCCAGCGGATCCCAGCAGGGAGGAAAAACGGCGGTTGTACTGATAATCTTCATATGCGTACCTCATCAGAATTTTTAGTGACAGAAAAGGGAGGAAAAAGCGAATTCCTCCCTGAAACTGTATGTACTGCGGTCAGTTTTTGAGCGACTGCATCGGAGCGGGAATGCGTCCGCCGCGTGAGATAAACTTTTCCGAGCTTCTGTCGTTGTGCAGCTTCATGATCGGACCGGAGCCGAACAGTCCGCCGAATTCGAGTTCTTCGCCCTCCTTGTGTCCGATTGCGGGAATGACACGGACAGCGGTCGTCTTCGAGTTGACCATACCGATAGCCGCTTCATCCGCAATGATGGCGGAAATCGTGGAAGCGGGTGTGTCGCCGGGAATAACGATCATGTCAAGTCCGACGGAACAGACTGCCGTCATCGCTTCGAGCTTTTCGATGGAGAGATCGCCGGAGCGCGCCGCGTCAATCATGCCGGCATCTTCGGACACGGGAATGAATGCGCCGGACAGACCGCCGACATGGGAAGAAGCCATTACGCCGCCCTTTTTGACTGCGTCATTCAGCAGTGCAAGAGCCGCAGTCGTGCCGTGAGCGCCGCAGACTTCGATGCCCATTTCTTCAATAATGTGCGCAACGGAGTCGCCGACTGCCGGGGTGGGAGCAAGGGAAAGGTCAACAATGCCGAAGGGAACACCGAGACGTTCAGAGGCAGCCGTGCCGACAAGCTGACCCATACGGGTGATCTTGAATGCGGTCTTCTTGATGACATCGGCAACAGCGGTAAGGTCGCCGTCAGGACACTTTTTGAGTGCACAGCGGACAGCACCGGGGCCGGAGACGCCGACATTGATTTCGCAGTCCGGTTCGCCGACGCCGTGGAATGCACCAGCCATGAACGGGTTGTCTTCGGGTGCGTTGCAGAATACGACAATTTTTGCCGCGCCCATACAGTTCTGATCCCTGGTCAGTTCAGCGGCTTCGCGGACGATGTGACCCATCATGGCAACAGCATCCATGTTGATGCCGGCTTTGGTGGAACCGATGTTGACGGAGGAGCAGACACGGTCGGTAACAGCAAGTGCTTCGGGAATGGAAAGAAGCAGTTCGCGTTCGCCTGCCGCAAAGCCCTTCTGTACCAGTGCGGAATAGCCGCCGACAAAGTTGACGCCGACCGTTTCAGCTGCACGCTGGAGGGTTTTTGCATATAAAACCGGATTACCGCCGGAAACTGCTGTCAGCATGGAAACCGGGGTTACGGAAAGACGCTTGTTGATGATCGGAATACCGTACATCTTTTCAATTTCCTCACCGACGGGGACAAGGCGCTCCGCAAGACGACAGATTTTTTCGTATATCTTTGAGCAGGCAAGATGAATATCGCTGTCCGCACAGTTGAGCAGAGAGATACCCATAGTGATCGTACGGATGTCAAGATTCTCGTCGTCGATCATCCGAATCGTTTCGAGAATATCCTTTGTGTTGAGC
>JAFQLN010000110.1 GCA_017414585.1 Clostridia bacterium
CTTTGCCGGGCTTAACATGCTGGAATTCGATAACCTGCATAACCTGTCCGTCCATGTCAAAGGTAATGCCGTTTTTGAAATCGCCTGCTACAACCATAATCGTGTCTATCCCGCGTATACGGGATATACTCCTTTCAATGTTGATTGAATATCATTATATTACGCTTTATTATATACCATTTTCTCCTGTATTTCAAGGGTACAGCGCAATATTTTCCTGAAAAAAATGGATTTTTTTCAAAAACTTTCCCACATTGCCCCAAAAGAGGAAAAGAACGGCGGCAGATTCATCTCTGCGGCACCGTTCTTTCCGATCTTCACTGTTCTGCCTTAGCAGAATTTTTTTATTTTCCGAGTTTTCTCTGTACGAGCTTGACGATTTCCACCACGGGAAGGACACAGAAACCGAGAGCAATGGCAATCAGATATTCCGTGATGCCAACCTTCGTAAAGCTGAATGCCGCTGCAAGGAACGGAATTTCACAAACCAGCGTGGTCAGAACGAAGCTGGCTGCAGCAGCGAGAAGAAGCGTCTTGTTGACAGTCTTCAGACTGAACAGCGACTTTCTCTGCGAACGGAGGTTGAAGCTGTGGAAAATTTCCGCCATCGACAGGGTGAGGAATGCCATGGTAATGCCGTGTGCGGAATCCGCAAATCCGAAACTTCCGAATTCAAACAGATTGCCGATACCGAAGCTGACAAGGACAAGGGCAGAAACAAGCAGTCCCTGATATGCAATATCAAATCCCATTCCTCCTGCGAAAATACCGTCTTTCGTACTGCGCGGCTTGCGCTGCATAATGTCCGGTTCCGCTTTTTCCATGCCGAGGGAGAGTGCCGGGAAGGTGTCGGTGATCAGGTTGATCCAGAGCAGGTGCACGGGTTTGAGAACCGTAAATCCCATCAGCGTTGCGGCGAAGATGGTGATAACTTCGCTCATGTTCGAGCCGAGGAGGAACTGAATCGCCTTGCGGATATTGTCGTAAATGCGTCTGCCTTCTTCAACAGCGGAAACGATGGTTGCAAAGTTGTCATCCGCCAGCACCATATCCGCCACATTCTTCGTAACATCCGTGCCGGTGATGCCCATGCCGATACCGATATCTGCCGACTTGATAGAGGGTGCATCGTTGACGCCGTCGCCGGTCATAGCGGTTACATAGCCTGCCGCACGCCACTGATTGACAATGCGCGTCTTGTGTTCGGGCTGCACGCGGGCATATACGGAGATATTCCTGAATTCCTTTTCAAAGGTCGCGTCATCCATCTGCGAAAGTTCTGCGCCGGTGACAGCATACTGTCCTTCGGAAATGATGCCGAGTTCCTTCGCAATCGCAACAGCGGTATCCTTGTGGTCGCCGGTGATCATGATCGGACGGATGCCGGCACTTCTGCATTCCACGATGGAAGCCTTGACTTCGGGACGTACAGGGTCGATCATGCCGACCAGACCGAGGAAGCAGAGATCGTTCTCAATTGCAGGGTCCACAGCGGCGGGAAGCGCATCGTAAAGACGGATGCCGGATGCAAGCACGCGGAGTGCCTGATCGGCGAGATTCTTGTTTGCGTGTGAAAGCTCCGCACGGATTTCGTCCGTCATGGGGAGAATTTTTCCGCCGCGCATCACGGTCGTACATCTGCCGATGACAACATCGGGAGCACCCGTGGTGTGCTGAATGAAAGTACCGTCCGGCTTTTTGTGCACGGTGGTCATCATCTTTCTGTTCGAGTCAAAGGGAATTTCCGCTGCACGGGGGTATTTTTCTTCCAGTTCATATTTCGGCAGACCGAGTTTAAGCGCAAAATCAACAACCGCTGTCTGTGTGGGGTCGCCGGTGGATGCCTGCTGACCGGGTGCGAGCTTGGCGTCCGTACAGAGTGCAAAGGATTCCGCTACAGCTTTTTCGTCGTCCCCGTAAGACTGTACGACGGTCATCTTGTTCTGCGTCAGGGTACCGGTTTTGTCAGAGCAGATAATCTGTGCGCATCCGAGCGTTTCAACCGCAGTCAGATGACGAATAATCGCATTGCGTTTCGACATATTCGTTACGCCGATAGAGAGCACCACGGTCACGACAGCTGCCAGTCCTTCCGGAATTGCGGCAACAGCGAGCGAAACGGCAACCATGAATGAGTCAAGAACGGTTTCCATGCCGAAGCCTTCACGAATCAGCTGTACACCGAAAATCAGGACACAGATACCGAGAACGAGCCATGTGAGAATCTTGGAAAGCTGGGAGAGCTTCATCTGCAGCGGCGTCTGTCCGTCTTCCGCCTTGGTGAGCGCATCGGCAATCTTACCCATTTCGGTGTTCATGCCGGTTCCGGTAACAACAATGGTGCCGCGTCCGTATACGACCGTGGAACCCATGTATGCCATGTTCTTGCGGTCGCCGAGCGGAACATCGTTTTCTCCGTTTTTGAGCATGAGAATGTCAATGAACTTGTTGACCGGCACGGATTCACCGGTGAGCGCCGCTTCCTCGATTTTCAGGCTGGCAGAATCAATGATGCGCCCGTCTGCCGGGACAGCGTCGCCCGCTTCCAGAAATACGATATCGCCGGGAACGAGTTCTTCACTTTTGACATACACAGTCTCCCCATTGCGCAGAACCTTGGACTGTGCCGCCGACATTTTCTGCAGAGCTTCAATCGCGTGCTCCGCCTTGCTTTCCTGATAGACGCCGAGCACAGCATTGATCAGGACAACTGCGAGGATGATGACGACGTCCGCCATGCTTTCCCCTTCCAGAACGGCGATCACACCCGATACTGCAGCTGCGCAGAGAAGGATGATGATCATGGGGTCGGCAAGCTGTTTGAGGAACCGGACGAAAATCGAATCCTTTTTTGCCGCTTTCAGTTTATTTGCTCCGAATTGTTCCAGTCGTTTGCCTGCTTCTTCGGCAGTCAGACCGTTTTCCGAACTGCCCTGCTCCCGAAGCACAGCAGAAACATCCGTCAGGTATTCTTTCATAGACAAATCCTTTCCAGTTCTTAAAAATGACTTATGTGAACCCGATGAATTGAGCATAGCATATTTTTCCGGCATTTGCAAGAAGATAGGTCAATTCTTTCCCGAATCTTTACCGAATAACGGCATTCCCTTCATAATTATGCATTTTCCATAGATCTATTCCGGATCGGCAGAAGACGGTGCTGATTTTTCCGTTTTTTCATCCCAAAACAACGTACAAAAATCCGGATTCCACCTCTGTCCCATCCGCTGCTTGTGCATTTTGCCGAAATAGTTTCATTCTACGAAGGAAAGCGTTTTCCGCGGTCAGATGATTCTTCCCATGAAGTAAAACTGCCCGGGAACGCTTCGGATATAGTCCGTGACACTGCCGCAGAAGAGCTGTCTGTCGGAAAGATGCAGAACCGTTCCGTCCACGGCATTGGCGTCAATGAGCATCACGGCAATCCCGCTTTCGTTGATTTTGACAATTTCATGGAATATTTCATCTTTCGCATATGCATCCAGTCCATGCATCGGTTCGTCGAGAATGAGGAGTTTTTTCGCGGAACACAACGCACGTGCCAGAAGCACACGCTGCCGCTGACCGCCGGACAAATCGCCGAAACGCCGCTTTGCAAAGTCTGCCAGACCTACACGTTCCAGATTGTGCATAGCGAATTCCTTTTCCGCCCGTCCGACAAACCATTTTTTCGTGTGATGCAGGCAGCCTTCGAGGACAACCTCCCGCACAGTGACCGACGAACGGATCACCTGTTCCTGCGGAAGACAGCCGATATCCGTCCGCTGCATGCCGTTTTCGTAGATGACTTCGCCCTCAGCCGGCTTCTGCACACCGAGTATCGTTCCAGCGAGCGCACTTTTGCCGATCCCGCTCGGACCGATTATACTCATGTACTCCCCTGTGTGCAAAGTAAAGCTGATATCCGTGCACAGACGCACACCTTCGTATCCGACGGTCAGGTTTTGACAGGTCAGCAGTGCATCACCCATGATCTTTCTCCGTTTCTTTCTTCTTCATTCGTTCTGCCTGCGCCGCTTTGCGCTTCGCGTCCGCCATTTTGAAAATCTCCTCCGTCGCATAGCTGAGCTTTGTCACAGCATCGCGTTTGGAGAGGTACAGCCAGAAGCTGTCGTCCGCGGTGGAAATATCCACGCAGTCACCGCGGCCGAGATAGTCGTATTCGATATGCATACTGTATAGCTCCAGCGGTCCCTTTTCGATCACGACCGGCTCACCGTAGGCTGTGCATTCGATCCGCGTCCCTTCCGGTGACTGAACGAGCTTTCCTTTTCCGTGCTTATAGAATTTTGTCCAGCCGGGAAGGGTCTGTACGTCCACTTCATCTTCAAAATAGTACGTACCGTCCTCGATTTCCTTCCGGACGCATTCTCTCTGCCAGTTTGACCAGTCAGGGATGTGGGAAAATTCCGTCTTCCCATCCTCGGCTTCCAGCTGACCGTATTCGTTCTGCCGCCAGCGTTTTCCGCAGGCATCGCACCAGAGCGTATCTCCTGCCGAATCCGTCCGGTGTTCCGCGCCGCACTTCGGGCATTTATAGAGCAGGCAGTGCAGTCCCCGGGCACGTTCGGGATGGTCGATGACGATTTTATTCTCCAGCTGCCAGCGGTAGTCGTCGTATACAAACGCTTCTCTGATGCGGCTGAAAATCTCGTCCGCGGACAGACTTCTGATCTCATCCTCCCGGACAACGGGGAACATATCCGCTTCCACATAGCAGAATTTGTTGATTTTATTCCACTGAGGATTGGTGATGAAATTTCCGTGAATGCGCAGCACCGCGCAGGGAACCTTCATCATTTTCACCAGTCCGCCGAGAGATTCGGGCAGATAGGAGGTACATCCGTCGAGTGAGTAGCGCGTTTCGGGGAACAGGACGAAAATATTGCCCAGTTCCTCCAACACATAGCGGATATTGCGGATGAGATTCACATCCGTGGTAAACTTCCGCTTGCCGATGACACCGAGCAGACGCATCAGCGGTTCCGTGTAGGTATTGAAGCCTTCGAGCGACATGACATTGTTGACGGGATAGGGGTGCGTGGATTTAAGCATCAGATTGAAATCCACCATGGAGGAATGCGTAATCAGAAGCAGGTACGGCTTTCCCTCCAGCTGTTCCATATCGTGCTTGCGGATGACTGCTTTTCGTTTTTTCAGATCGGGAAAGCTGATAATCGCCTTCGCCGCCCAAAGCAGTTTCGGCCGCATCGGTTTTTTCCGGAAATCAAAACGCCGGACTTTGTTTCTATTCGGTACTGCCATATATTTACTCCCGGATGCACTGACAATTTTTTTCATATTCTTTTTTATTATAGCACAGAATAAGGTTAATGTATAGTTTTTCGACGCATTTCATTCAAACTTTTTTCATAATTCTTCCTTCCTGTTCTTTCCTCCGCCGCACGCATATTTTTCCGCTTTCCTGTATCAGCGAATTTCACATGAGCGGCACCGCTTTTTCTACAGGAAGCTGTTTGTATTTACGAAATACGCAGAATTTCCGAAATTCCGCTTGAAGACAGCTCACGGGAAGTGTATAATATTCTTATTCATGTATTTTATAATAGGAGAGAATTTGTCATGCCCCGTATTTCCGAGTATTTCGGCTGTCTGTCGTTTGACGACACAACGATGAAAGAACGTCTTCCCAAGGACACCTACCGCTCTCTCAAAAAAACCATTGACGAAAACAAATCCCTCGATATCGGTGTGGCGAACATCGTTGCCAACGCCATGAAGGACTGGGCAATCGAACACGGCTGCACGCACTTCACCCATTGGTTCCAGCCGCTCACCGGCATTACCGCCGAAAAGCACGACAGCTTCATCTCTCCCATCGGAGACGGCAAGGTTATCATGGAATTTTCCGGCAAGGAACTTGTCAAAGGCGAACCGGACGCATCTTCCTTCCCTTCCGGCGGACTGCGCGCCACGTTTGAAGCCCGCGGCTACACGGCATGGGACCCGACTTCGTATGCCTTTATCAAGGACAACACCCTCTGCATCCCTACGGCGTTCTGTTCCTACGGCGGCGAAGCGCTCGACATGAAAACACCCCTGCTGCGCTCCATGGACACCATCAACCGGCAGGCAATGCGTATTCTGCGGCTGTTCGATCCGTCCACGGATGTTGCCTGTGTGCGCACTTCCGTCGGTCCCGAACAGGAATACTTCCTCATTCCCCGGGAAATGTACAACCGCCGCCGCGACCTGATCTTCACCGGACGTACCCTGTTCGGCTCCAAACCTCCGAAGGGTCAGGAGCTGGAAGATCACTACTTCGGCACGATCAAACCGCGCGTCAAGGACTTCATGCAGGAACTGGACGAAGAACTGTGGAAGCTCGGCATTCTTGCGAAAACGGAGCACAACGAAGCCGCTCCCGCTCAGCACGAACTTGCGCCGATCTATACGCAGGCGAACATTGCAACCGACCACAACCAGCTCACCATGGAAATCATGCGCAAAGTGGCGAAAAAATACGATCTCGTCTGCCTGCTTCACGAAAAACCGTTCCAGGGCATCACCGGCTCCGGTAAGCACAACAACTGGTCGATCGGGACGAATACCGGTGTGAATCTGCTCACGCCCGGTGAAACGCCTTATGAAAATGCGCAGTTTCTTCTCTTCCTCTGTGCCGTTCTGCAGGCTGTTGACGACTATCAGGATCTTCTCCGCATCAGTGCCGCGTCCGCAGGAAACGACCACCGTCTCGGTGCAGCGGAAGCACCGCCGGCTGTTATTTCGGTCTTCCTCGGTGATGAGCTGACGGCAATCATTGATGCCATCGACGCGGGCACACATTATGACCCGCAGGAAGCCGAACAGCTCAAACTCGGCGTGCACGTTCTGCCCCGTCTGCCGCGCGACAACACCGACCGCAACCGCACCTCCCCCTTCGCCTTCACCGGAAACAAGTTTGAATTCCGTATGGTCGGTTCGTCCTTCTCGATTTCGGATGCGAATGTTGTCCTGAACACGGCTGTTGCGGAATCGCTCCGTCAGTATGCGGACATTCTCGAAAACGCCGAAGATTTCCGCACCTCGCTGAACACCCTCATCCGTGAAACCATCCGGAAGCACAAGCGCATCATCTTCAACGGCAACGGCTATGATGACCGCTGGATCCGGGAAGCAACCGAACAGCGCGGACTTCTCAATCTCCGCACCACGCCCGACGCCCTCCCGCATTACCTCAATCCGAAGAACATCGAGTTATTCACCCGTCACCGCGTATACACGGAAGCGGAAATTCACTCCCGCTACGAAATCATGCTCGAGCATTATGTGAAGACCGTTACCATTGAAGCAAACACCATGATCGACATGGTACATAAGCAGATTCTCCCCGCTGTCATGGCGTACGGCAAGGATCTCTGCGACACCGGCATGGCAAAGAAAGCCTTCTCGCCCTCTCTCCCCGTTCTGTACGAAGAAGAAACCGCGTCCAAACTCTCCGGACTCACAACGGACATATATAATGAAGTCAAAGCACTTGAAAATGCCGTACTGGAAAACGCGCGCATCATGAACATCACCGACCGCGCCTTCTCCGTCAAGGATGATATCATCCCGACCATGCAGGCACTGCGCAGAGCGTGTGATGCCGCCGAAGAGCTGACAGCAGAAAAATACTGGCCGTTCCCGACCTATGCAGCCCTCCTTTTCGGGGTGGACTGATCTGCGTAAAGGAGTTTTTATGAACGATCTGTACACACTCTACACCCGTTCTTTCCCGCAGTACCCCGTCAGCAGAGAAAAGTTTGCCGGCATAACCGACGGTGCCGTGCTGTTCACCCGTACAGTCGGTCAGACTCCCGCGGGCTTTGCTCTGGTACGTGAAAACAGCATTTCCCTGCTCTGCGTTGATGAAGCGTACCGGCATCGGGGTATCGGCTCCTCTCTCCTCGCCGAAGCAGAAAAGCATATTGCAGAAACCGGTGCGGAGACAATCCTGCTCGGACGCGGAAACGGCTACATTCTGCAGGGCGTTCCCGAAGAACATCCCGAAGCTGTTTCGTTCTTCCAAAAGCGCGGATACATCGCCGACAGTTCCAGTGTGAATATGATGCTCGATCTGCGCACGTATCATGCGCAAGATCATCCGATTCCGCCGTGTCCCGCCGATGTGATATTCCGTCCCGCACAACAGGAAGACACCGATGCGCTTCTCAGAGCAGTCCTTGCTGTAAACGAAAAATGGGTCTGGTACTTTGAGCACAACAGCGATCCGGTTCTCGTTGCCGAACAGAACAGCGAAATCATCGGATTTGAAATGCTCTGCACGAAAGACATCTATTTCTCTTTTCACGGTGAGACTATCGGCTCGATCGGATGTGTCGGCGTAATCAAGTCTGCACGGTGTCAGGGCATCGGACTGCGGATGGTACAGGAAGGTCTGCTCGCACTGAAAAAACAGGGATGCACCCGGATGGAACTGCTCTACACCTACAAAGCTGACTGGTACGGAAAACTGGGCTTTGCGGTCATGCATACCCAGTGGATGGGCAAAAAAACGATATAAGTACTAACAGGATTTTCGTGTATGCAGATACGCGCAGAATCCTGTTTTTGTTTCTGAAAAATCCTTCTTGTCATGCATAAATGCGTTCATGATGGAAAAACTATACCCGACAACATCATGTACCCAAAAGGAAGGAATTCTCATGAACCACACTTTAAAGAAACAAAACCGCATTCTTCTCATCACGCTTGTGGTCATTCTCACAGCCGCTGCCCTGCTCATCGCTGTCACCGGAGGAGCTAACCGCAAGAACAAGGAAGAAAATCCGCCCCTTGATGCAAAGATCACGGAAACACCCTCCGCACAATCCGGCAAGACGGACACAAAATCCCCCTCCGACAGTAAAAAAACTGAAACCGGCGATGCAAAGGACTCCGGCAAGATGATGACGAAGGACGGAGAAACGCCTGCTCCCGCTGATCCGAAATCTGCTGTGAAAGACAAGGCAGAATCGAACAGCAGCTCTTCCTCCACCGCCGAACAGGATAAAACGGAGCAAAAAGCCGATGCAGCTGCTGAAAAGACGGTCTCCGCCATGCAGTCCGAACTTCTGCCCGTCTTCACCCTTCCCGTTGACGCGCCCGTATCCAAGGGATTTTCCGGTGAAGTTCCCGTGTTCAGCTATACCATGAACGACTACCGCACCCACTGCGGCATTGATTTCGCCTGTCCCGCCGGAACGGAAATCCGCGCTGCCGCAGACGGTACAATCTGCTCGCTGACCGATCATCCCATGATGGGCGTCACGGTGGGCATCAGCCATTCCGGCGGCGCTGTGACCTGGTACAAGGGACTGAGCGAGGAATCGCTGTCGCTTGTCAAAACCGGTGATTCTGTCAGACGCGGGCAGGTCATCGGCACATCCGGCTCCACGGCGCTGATCGAATCTGCCGAAGAAGATCATATGCACTTTGAACTGCAGGTCAACGGCGCATATGAAAATCCGGGTGAATTCATGAAAGTGCAGTATCTCGCCGATCTGCCCGAAGACTGAATGCACACAAACCAAGATGGAAGAGGGAGCGCCTGCCGCTTCCTTTTTCGTCTGTCTTCCCGTTTCATGGTACGGCAACCGCATTTACTTATAGATGAAAATTTGAAGTTGAAGGTATATCTGTCAGGTGTCCGTTCGGTCTGCACCAAAGCCTTCCCCTGAATGAACTTTGTTCATTCTGTGGGGAAGGTGTCACGAAGTGACGGATGAGGGAAAAAACAGGCAATTTGGTATTCTATA
>JAFQLN010000111.1 GCA_017414585.1 Clostridia bacterium
CCTTCCTGGAATTCAACTACATGATCATGCAGTCCTACGACTTCTACTACCTGTACAAGAACTACAACTGCAACTTCCAGTTCGGCGGCAACGATCAGTGGTCCAATATGCTCGGCGGTACCGAACTGATCAGACGAAAGCTCGGTCAGGACGCGCATGCCATGACCATCACCCTCCTTCTCAACTCCGAAGGCAAGAAGATGGGCAAGACCGCATCCGGTGCTGTATGGCTTGACCCCAACAAAACCAGTCCCTTCGATTTCTACCAGTACTGGAGAAATGTTTCCGATGCAGATGTTCTCAAGTGCATCCGGATGCTCACCTTCCTCCCGCTCGAACAGATCGACGAAATGGACAAGTGGGAAGGAAGCCAGCTCAATACCGCAAAGGAAATCCTCGCATACGAACTGACCAAGCTCGTACATGGCGAAGAAGAAGCCGTAAAAGCACAGACCGCGGCAAAAGCACTGTTTGCGCAGGGCGGCGTTTCCGCTGAAAATATGCCTACAACTACGCTGGAAGATGCTGACTTCACCGACGGCAAAGTTTTCGTCATTGATATGCTTCTCAAGTCCAAGCTGTGTGCATCCAAGTCCGAAGCAAGACGCCTGATCCAGCAGGGCGGTATTCTCGTCGCTGACGAAAAGATCACTGAACTGGAAGCAGCTGTCAATGCAGACGCATTTGCAGGCGAAGGCGTAATTGTCAAGAAGGGCAAGAAGACCTACCATAAGTTTGTTAAATAATGAGGAAGTACGAATATCTTCTTTTTGACGCCGACAATACTTTGTTTGACTTTACGAAGGCTGAATACCTCGCTTTCCGTAAGACAGCGGAGAGCGGGGGACTTCCGTTTTCGGAGCAGCTTTACAGTCAGTATTCTGCCATCAACGATGCGCTGTGGAAGAAGCTCGAGAAAAAGGAGATAACTCTGGAATCCTTGAAACTCGAACGCTTCCGGCAGCTTCTCCTGACACTGGATGAACCGGACAACGCGGAGATGACGGAAAAAGCCTGCTTTCTGAGAGACACCTACATCCAATCACTCGGCGAACAGACCTGCCTGATCGAAGGCGCGGAGGAGATTTCAAAAGAATTGTCGGAAAGATATACCATGTATCTCGTCACAAACGGGATTGGGAGAATCCAGCGGGCACGATTCGGCGCATCCGCACTGAAGCCATATTTCAAAGACATTTTCATTTCCGAGGAAATCGGCGCAGCGAAGCCTTCACCCGCATATTTCGATGCGGTTTTTCAGGCAATCGGAAATCCGCCGAAGGAAAAGTGTCTCATGATCGGAGATTCGCTTACTTCCGACTGCGACGGAGCCATTCAGTACGGTATAGATATCTGCCGTTATAATCCGAACGGAGAAGATGACAAAGGAAGAAAACTCACATATACTGTGAAAAAGCTGTCTGAGCTGACCGCAATATTATAACGGAGGCAGTATGACCGAATCCATCCAGAACCTGATCCGTCTGACCGATGCATACAATCAGCGTGCCGGACAGACAATTTCCTATAAAACCGATGAACCGATGAGCCGTCACACAACCTTCCGTGTTGGCGGCATCGCTGATTTATACATGATTCCCGAAAACCGTGAAAGCCTGATTGCTCTCTGTAAGATGATCGGGGAAACCGGTGTGCGTGCATATTTTCTCGGAAACGGAAGCAATGTCCTTTTTGACGACGCAGGCTTCCGCGGTGCCGTTGTTTCCCTCAGCAGTCTGCGGCGCATAGAGGTCAGCGGAACCACAATCACAGCAGAAGCGGGAACAACGCTTGCCGCACTGACGAAAACCGCGCGGGATGCCTCACTGACCGGACTGGAATTCGCATATGGGATTCCGGGAAGCGTCGGCGGCGCTGTCACCATGAATGCAGGTGCGTACGGCGGTGAGATTGCGTGTGTCCTGCAGGAAAGTACCTATCTTGATCCCGCTGATTTTACCGTGCATACCATTCCGGCATCCGAACACAACTACAGCTACCGCGAGAGCGTTTATAAGCACACAAATCGTGTGATTCTTTGCGCAGCCTTTCAGCTCAAGGAAGGGAACCGTGACGAAATCGCAGCGCAGATGGAGGATTTTATGAATCGGCGCGTCACCAAACAGCCGCTCGAATATCCCTCTGCGGGAAGCGTTTTCAAACGGTATCCGGGACGGTATACCGGTCAGATGATCGAAGAGGCAGGGCTGAAAGGATATACAATCGGCGGCGCACAGGTGTCCGAGAAACACGCCGGTTTTATCATCAATATCGGCTCTGCTTCTTCCAAAGATATCCTTGAACTCATCGAACATATCAAAAAAGTGATTCTCGACAAATTCGGCTGTGCGCTGGAATGCGAGATTCTTCATGTAAAATAATGGAATCCTTTTCTAAAAAAGTAAAAGATCAGCTTGCCGCAGCCGAACCGAAGAAAAAATGCTGCCGTTTCACGGATGATGCCATGGAAGCACTTGTCAGCAGAAAACGGGAGGATATCGGCGAAGAACTGCGGCAGGTTTACGAAAAAAGCCGCTGTGACAACTGCCGGATTACCTTTCTGCGCAGATTGTTCCGGATGTACGGTGCAGTTACCGATCCGGAAAAATCCTATCATCTCGACTTCACTTTCGGGGAGAGCGGATGCTGTGACGAGGCAGAGGAGATTCTTGCTGATCTCGGCTTCGATTTCCGGCGGACGATGCGGCGCGATAAGCACGTGCTGTATATCAAAGACAGCTCCGCAATCGAGGAATTTCTCGTGATGATCGGGGCATCCGCAGCAGCTTTTGAGCTGATGAACGAAAAAATCATGCGGGACTTCCGCAATTCCGTCAACCGACAGGTGAACTGCGACACAGCCAACATCGAAAAACAGCTTTCCGCCGGCAAGAAATATGTCGATGCCATTGCCAAGCTCATGGAAAGCGGAAGAATCGAAGCGCTTCCCGAAGATCTGCGTCTGACAGCACGTCTGCGCTATGAAAACGAACAGATGAGTCT
Source organism: Clostridia bacterium (assembly GCA_017414585.1). The sequence continues at coordinate 3,004 of JAFQLN010000111.1, forward strand.
GACGGAACTTGGCAATCTGCACAATCCGCCGGTATCCAAATCCGGTATCCGGCACAGACTGGAACGGATTCTGCGTCTCAGCGAGGAACTGCTGAAAGAACAGGAATCATAAACGGAGGAAGATATGGGAGACTTTGTCCATCTGCATCTGCACAGTGAATACAGCCTGCTCGACGGAGCCTGCCGTATTTCCGACATACCGAAAGCGGCAAAAGCTGCCGGACATAACGCCGTTGCAATCACTGACCATGGAGTGATGTACGGCGTTGTCGCCTTTTATAAAGCCTGCATCGCCGAAGGAATCAAACCGATCATAGGCTGTGAGGTCTATGTTGCCAAGCGCAGTATGTCTGACCGCGATAAGGATTTTGATGCGGGGAGCAGCCATCTTGTTCTCCTGGTCAAGAATGAAAAAGGCTGGGAAAATCTGATTTATCTCGTATCCAAAGGATATACGGAAGGCTTTTATTCCAAACCGCGTATCGACAATGAACTGCTCGAAAAACACACGGAGGGTCTCGTCTGTCTGTCGGCATGCCTTGCAGGATATATCCCGCGGTGTATTGTCGCCGGAGAATATGAAAAAGCGGAGGAATATGCGCTCCGCCTTGAAAAAGCCTTCGGACACGGGAATTTCTATCTCGAGATACAGGACCATGGACTGCGGGATGACGATGTGGTATGTGCCGGAATCAAATCCATTTCCGAAAAGACCGGCATTCCCATGGCAGCAACCAATGACGTTCACTATCTGAAAAAAGCTGACTCCGAAACACAGGCAGTTCTCATGTGTATCCAGACAAACAATGTCATCACGGACGGAAAGCCGATCGGGTTTGAAACGGACGAGTTTTATTTTAAGAATACCGTTGAAATGGAGCGGCTGTTCCGGGAATATCCCGATGCGTGCGCCAATACGCAGAAAATCGCGGATATGTGCAGCTTTGATTTCTCATTCGGTCAGACCAAACTGCCGCGTTACAAACCGGAAAATGGCATGAAGCCCGATGCATATCTGCGCTCTCTCGCTCTCGATGGACTGGAAAAAAAGGTACTGAACGGTCATATCTCCTTTAGTGACAAATATCCTCGCAGTCTCTATGAAAGCCGGATCGACTATGAGCTTTCCGTCATTGAGAATATGGGGTACAGCGAATACTACCTCATTGTATGGGATTTTGTCCATCACGCAAAGAAAACCGGCATTCCCGTCGGTCCCGGCAGAGGCTCAGGAGCTGGCAGTATCATCGCATACCTGATCGGCATTACCGATATCGACTCCATCCGCTTTGATCTGCTGTTTGAACGGTTTCTCAATCCCGAACGTGTCAGTATGCCGGACTTTGATATCGACTTCTGCTATGACCGGCGCGACGAAGCGATAGCCTATGTGCGGGAAAAATACGGCGATGACCATACCGCACAGATTGTCACGTTCGGGACGCTTGCCGCAAGAGCAGCTGTACGTGATGTCGGACGGGCCCTCGGAATGCCGTATAACGATGTCGATGCTGTTGCCAAGCAGATTCCGCAGATTCTCGGGATGACGCTTGAAAAGGCGATGGAGAACAAAAGCCTCAAAGATCTGTACGACGATGACGAACAGGTAAGAAAGCTGCTCGATACCGCCGCCGCACTGGAAGGAATGCCGCGTCATGCATCCACGCATGCAGCCGGTGTCGTCATTACGGAAAATCCCGTGACGACCTACGTACCCGTTGCTGTTAATAACGGTGTGACAGTTACACAGTTCGATATGGATACCATCGCCGAACTGGGACTGCTGAAATTCGACTTCCTCGCCCTGCGCTATCTGACCATCATAGATAACGCCGAACAGCAGATCCGGGAAGATAACCCCTCCTTCGATCTGACGATAGTGGATATGGCTGACCCGGCGACCTATGATACCATCTGTGCGGGAAGGTGCGACGGTGTGTTCCAGCTGGAATCCTCCGGGATGCGTCAGATGCTGACCCAGCTCCGCCCGCGCTGTCTGGACGATATCATTGCCGCCATAGCACTGTATCGCCCCGGTCCGATGGACTCCATTCCGAAGTACATCGAAGCGCGTCACGATCCGTCAAAAATCCACTACTGTACGCCGAAACTCGCGCCAATTCTCGATGTCACCTACGGATGCATTGTCTATCAGGAACAGGTCATGCAGATATTCCGCGAAATTGCCGGATATTCCTTCGGACACGCGGATGTCGTGCGCCGTGCGATTTCCAAAAAGAAACAGGGTGTGCTCGACGGAGAACGGCAGGCTTTCATCGACGGGGCAGTGGCACAGGGGATTGATGAAACGGAAGCTGTAAAACTCTTTGAAGATATTGTCAGCTTTGCCAACTACGCATTCAACAAAAGCCATGCCGCCGCATATGCCGTGCTTTCCTTCCGGACTGCGTATCTCAAAACACACTATCCGCGTGAATATGAAAGCGCACTTCTCACATCGGTTCTTTCCTCCTCGGAAAAACTGGCGGAATATATTGCCGACTGCGGCAAACAGGGAATCCGTATCCTTCCACCCGATATCAACAGAAGCCGCGGTTCGTTCCACGTGGAGGGCGACGCAATCCGCTTCGGACTGACCGCACTGAAAAGCGTCGGCAGTGCCTTTATCGAACGCATTATTGCAGAACGGAACCGGGACGGTGACTTTGCGGATATCCACGATTTCATGCACCGCACTGCATCGGTTGATATGAATAAGCGTCAGCTGGAAACGCTCATCAAGTCCGGCGCACTCGATTCTCTCGGAACGCCGCGCAGTCAGCTTCTCGCAAGCTATGAACTGATGCTTGAAAAACGGTCAGCAGGTGCACGCTCTCTCGAAGACGGACAAATTGGGTTGTTTGACTTCGGTACGAAAGTGGAAGCACCCAAGCCGACCAGATTTGAGTTTCCCGCTCTGCCGGAGTTTACGAACCGCGAAAAACTCGCTCTCGAAAAAGAAAGCTGCGGACTGTATCTCTCCGGACACGTTCTCGATGACTATAAACAGCATCTCGAGAAGATTTCTCCGGTGAAAATCGCGGAGCTTCATGCAGCGTTCCGAAACGAGGAAGATGCGGACGGTACCGAAGATCCACTCATGACATCAGCCGCTGAAACCGAAGAAAAAGCGGA
>JAFQLN010000112.1 GCA_017414585.1 Clostridia bacterium
GGTGAACCGATACCTGAAAACGCCCATGGTCTGCTCCTCGGCGGCGGATATCCCGAGTTGTATGCGGATATGCTGGAACGGAACGAAATGACCCGTGAAAGCATTCGTCATGCAATCGAGAATGGCCTTCCCACCATTGCCGAATGCGGCGGATTCCAGTACCTCGGACAGACGCTGGAAGGTCGGAAAATGTGCGGTGTTCTGCATCACGACAGTACAAATACCGGCAAGCTGGTACGTTTCGGCTACGTTACGCTGACTGCAAAAACCGACGGACTGTTCGGCCCTGCGGGGACAACTTTCCGTGCGCATGAATTCCATTATTACGACAGCACCGACAACGGAAACGCCTTTACCGCCGTCAAATCCAACGGACGGAGCTGGGATTGTGTGCAGTATACCGACACGCTCTACGCCGGATATCCGCACCTGTTCCTGCCCGCGAACATTCCTGCGGCAGAAGCGTTTTACCGCAAATGCCTTGCATATAAGGAGAAAAAAGCATGATTATAACCGATCCAAATGCCATTGAAGCCCGCAGCATGGAGATCATCGAAAGCGAACTTTCAGTGGACATTTCCGAAGAAAACAAAGCCGTAGTCAAGCGTGTCATCCACTGCACCGCCGATTTCGATTATGCGGAAAACCTCGCATTTTCGGATGGTGCGTGTGCGATTGCGATCGAGGCACTGAAAAACGGCTGTGATATCGTGACCGACACCAATATGGCGAAGTCCGGCATCAACAAAGCCGCCGCCGCCAAGCTGGGATGCGAAATTCATTGTTTCATGAGTGATCCCGATGTTGCTGAAATCGCCAAAGAACGCGGCTGTACCCGTGCGGTTGCCTCGATGGAAAAGGCGGCAAAGCTCGGGAAACCCGTGATCTTTGTTGTAGGAAACGCACCGACCGCACTTCTTTCTCTCCGTGAGATGATCGATGCGGGAAAGATCAAGCCGAAGCTGGTCATCGGCGTACCCGTGGGATTTGTCAACATCCTCGAAGCAAAGGATGCCATCATGGAAGCGGGTGTGCCGTACATCGTCGCCAAAGGACGCAAGGGCGGCTCCAACGTGGCGGCGGCCATCGTCAATGCGCTGATGTATCAAATCACACGATGATGGATTCTTTCATTACCAAAGACGGAAAGAAACTTCGTCGGGGGTACACCACCGGCTCCTGTGCAGCGGCGGCATCCAAAGCGGCGGCGATCATGCTGCTCGGCGATACGGTTCTCGAAACGGTATACCTCATGACACCGCGCGGCATCGGGCTGACGCTGACCGTACACGAAATTGTGCACGGCGAAAATTTCGTCTCCTGCGGCATTGTCAAGGACAGCGGCGACGATCCCGATGTAACGAACGGTATGACGGTGTATGCCCGCGTGGAAAAGACCGATGTTCCCCACGAAATTTTCATCGACGGCGGCGAGGGCATCGGACGTGTCACCAAGCCCGGACTCGATCAACCGGTGGGAAATGCCGCCATCAACTCCACGCCGCGCCGTATGATTACCGAAGAACTGCGGCAGGTCTGCGCCGATTACGGATATGCGGGCGGCTTGCGTGTGATCATCTCAGCGCCCGCCGGCGTGGAAATTGCCCAAAAGACCTTCAATCCACGTCTGGGCATCGTGGGCGGGCTGTCGATTCTCGGAACGACGGGCATCGTGGAACCCATGAGCGACGAAGCCGTGGTGGAAACTATCCGTACGGAGTTGAGTATGCGTGCGGCGGACAGCAAAACGGTTGTCCTGTTTACCCCTGGCAATTACGGCGCGGATTATATCAAAAACGAACTGCACATCAATCCCGAAATCGCCGTGACTACATCGAATTTCATCGGAGATGCCTTTGCGCTGGCGGCGGAATTCGGCTTTCGGGGCGCACTGCTCGTTGGACATATCGGCAAGCTCATCAAAGTGGCGGGCGGAATGTTTAACACCCACTCACGATACGGCGACTGCCGCATGGAGATTTTCGCCTCCCACGCGGGAATGTGCGGTGCATCGGCGGAAGTGGTGCGAAAAATTATGGACAGTGCCATGACCGACGATATGCTTGCTATCCTCGACGAAGCGGGACTGCGGCAAACTGTCATGGCAAGCGTGACAGAACGGATGCATTTTCACCTGACGCACCGTCCGATCGGGAACATGACCGTCAGTGCGGCAACCTTTTCAAACGTACACGGCATTCTCGGGAAAACTGCCGATGCCGACCAGCTTTTAGAACAGATACGAAAGGAATACTGACATGGTACATATGATCGGAGCCGGATGCGGTGCGGCTGACCTCATCACCCTGCGGGGAAAGAAACACATCGAAGAAGCGGATGTCATCATTTACGCAGGTTCGCTTGTCAATCCCGAAATACTCGTCTATGCAAAAGCGGACTGTGAAATCCACGAC
>JAFQLN010000113.1 GCA_017414585.1 Clostridia bacterium
CATCGGCGTTAAGGTCGTGTTGGTGCACGGCGGCGGCCCTGAAATCAGCGATATGATGAAAAAGCTCGGCAAAGAAGCGGTCTTCGTCGACGGTCTGCGCGTCACCGACAAGGAAACGGTGGATATCGTGCAGATGGTGCTTGCCGGCAAGGTCAACAAAACCCTCGTCAACCTGCTCGAAATGAAGGGCGGCAAGGCGATGGGCATTTCCGGTATGGACGGACGGCTGATCGAAGCGAAAATCCGCGACGAAAAGCTCGGCTATGTCGGGGACATCACCAAAATCAACATCGCACCCGTGCTCGACCTGCTCGAAAAGGGATACATCCCCGTTATCTCCACACTCGGCTGTGATAAGGAAGGCAATACCTACAACATCAACGGCGATACGGCGGCGGCACACATCGCAGGGGCGATGAACGCGGAAAGACTGATTATGATGACCGACATCGCAGGCATTCTCCGCGACAAGGACGATCCGTCCACACTCATTCCCGATATCACCATCGACGAAGCGAAACAGCTGTACGAAGACGGTGTGATCTCTGGCGGCATGATTCCGAAGGTGGACTGCTGCATCGAAGCGATCCACGAAGGTGTGGAAAACGTCATCATCATGGACGGACGTGTACCGCACTCGATCCTCATGGAAATCCTCACCGACGAAGGTGCCGGTACCATGGTTATGAAAGAAAGAAAAATCTGACAGTTCAGCTGATGAAAAGGAAAGGAGAAATTATTATGAACTACGATCTTCTCAGAGAAAAAACCAACCGCGGATGGAATACATGGAGCACGCTGAATGTGCTGTCCTACTCCCACCTGCCCGAAGGCTTTACCATCAATCTCTGCATCAAGGAATTCAGTGTGGGTGAAGTTTTGCGCGAATGCTTCATCGGCAGACAGGATATCATTCCGGGGCTGCGCTCCTATGACGGAAGCATGACGCATCTTACCCTCAAATACCGCGCACTCGAGCTGGATGTCCGTACCGTTGCGGACGGGGATGAGCAGATGATCATCGTAACGCCGAACAAAATCGGACGCCGCGTTCCCGTGCTGATCATTGAAGCGTGCCTGCTCTGGGGCAAAGAAGGGTCTGTAACCCAGAAAAACGGAACCATTTCCGGCGACTGCGGCGGCAGACATTTTGATATCCATACCTCCGTGCCGACCGTACCGTTCCATTACTCGCACTCCCTTTCCCCGTATATTGCCATCGAACTGGATCAGCCTGCCGTCATCTCGACCCGTCCCTGCACACTGGAAGAAGCGGAGAGACTGTACGCCGCGGCTGCCGCAAAGGTCGAAGCGGAAAACAACCTCTACGGCGAACACAGCGAAGCCTATACAGCGATGAAAACCTGTCTCGCATGGGATACGATCTATGAACCGGAACGCGACAGAATCTGTTCTCCCGTATCCCGCATCTGGAATATCGGCTCGGGCGGCTATGTCCTGTTCGACTGGGACACTTATTTCGCTTCCATGATCGCATCGCTCGAAAACAAAGAACTTGCACAGCTCAACGCCATTGCCATTACGGATGAAGTCACCGAAGACGGTTTCATTCCCAACTACGGCAAGGCACACGATGATAAATCCCGCGACCGTTCCCAGCCCCCCGTCGGTGCGTTTGCGTGCATGGAAATTTACAAACGCTGGCCGGAAAAATGGTTCTGCGAAAAGGTATTCCCGGCACTGCTCCGGTGGAACCGCTGGTTCTGGACGCACAGAATGACGGATAACGGATACCTCTGCTGGGGTTCCGATGCTTACGAACCGCGTGCTGACCGGTACTGGGAAGTCAATCATGTCCACAATACAGCCGGCGCGGCACTTGAAAGCGGACTGGACAACTCCCCGATGTACGATGACATGGGCTTTGATCCGGAAAAGAATATTATGCTTCTTGCCGATGTCGGGCTGATGGGGCTGTATATCCACGACTGCCGCTGCCTGATGGAAATGGCGGAAATTGTCGGTGAAGAAGGCGTGATCGGCGAACTGACCGAACGCAAGGAAGCGGCGGAACGTGCACTTTCGACTATGTGGGACGACGAATTCGGTCTGTTCCTCAATAAAGATCTGCGTGACGGTACGCTGTCCCGGCGCATTTCCCCGACAAACTTCTACGCACTTCTTTCCGACAGCGTCACGGAAGAACAGAAGCGCCGCATAATGGATGAGCATTTCTACAATCCCGATGAATTCTGGGGCGACTACATCATGCCTTCCATTGCAAGAAACGATCCCGCGTATCCCGACCAGAACTACTGGAGAGGAAGAATCTGGGCGCCGATGAACTTCCTCGCTTATACAGGCATGAAGTACGCCGGATTGAAAAAGGAATGCGATGATCTGGCGAACAAATCCGAAGAACTGCTGCTGAAAGAATGGAGACTGCACGGTCACGTTCACGAAAACTACAGCGGAGACGACGGTATGGGCTGCAATGTCAGCAACAGTGACAGATTCTACCACTGGGGCGGACTGCTGGCGTATATCGCCATCGACAATGCGGCTGCAAAAGAAGAATAAGGAGTCAAGAATGTCTGAACTGATTACTTTGGATAAATCGTATGTAGCGAATACATACAACCGTTTCCCCGTGGAGATTGCATCCGGCAAAGGCTCGGAACTGTTCGGCACGGACGGAAAACGATACATCGACATGGGCACCGGGATTGCGGTCAACGCACTCGGTGTCGCGGATGATGCATGGATTTCGGCAGTCACCGCACAGCTCGCAAAGGTGCAGCATACCTCCAACCTCTACTACACCGAACCGTGCGCACGTCTGGCACAGATGCTCTGCGAACGGACCGGCATGAAGAAAGTGTTCTTCGGCAATTCCGGTGCGGAAGCGAACGAGTGCGTGATCAAGGTTGCGCGCAAGTATGCAGCCGATAAAAAGGG
>JAFQLN010000114.1 GCA_017414585.1 Clostridia bacterium
AAGTACCGGTGGGAAGACCCATTGCGCGGAAGAAGGTATAAGCCATGCCGCCGCCGATGATGAGGGTATCAACCTTTTCGATGAGGTTGTTGATAACACCGATCTTGTCGGAAACCTTTGCGCCGCCGAGAATAGCAACGAAGGGTCTCTTGGGATCGTCAAGAGCCTTGCCCATGACGTCGATTTCCTTCTGGATGAGGTAACCGCATACTGCAGGGAGGTAGTCAGCTACGCCTGCGGTGGAGCCGTGTGCACGGTGAGCGGTACCGAATGCATCGTTTACATAGATTTCTGCAAGAGAAGCGAGAGCCTTTGCGAATTCGGGATCGTTCTTTTCTTCAGCAGCGTGGAAGCGTACGTTTTCGAGAAGAAGAACTTCGCCTTCCTTCAGTGCAGCAGCCTTAGCCTGAGCGTCGGGACCGATAACGTCCTTTGCGAGCGTTACGTTGATGCCCTTCTTTGCAAGGTCGTCGGCAACGATCTGGAGAGAGAGCTTGGTGATGTCCTTTGCACCCTTTTCGAGAGCAGCAGCGGTAGCAGCTTCCTGTTCTTCTGCCGGGAGAGCTTCGATTTTCTTGATTTCCTTCTTGTCGAGCTTCAGCTTTGCGTCGAGAACATTGTGGGGTCTGCCCATGTGAGAGCAGAGGATAACCTTTGCGCCCTGTTCAACGAGATAGCTGATGGTCTTCATTGCGCCGACGATACGCTTGTCGTCAGTGATCACGCCGTCCTTAACGGGTACGTTGAAGTCGCAGCGAACGAGGACTTTTTTGCCCTTGACTTCAATATCTTCAACGGATTTCTTGTTGTAAGTCATTGTCAAAACCTCTTTTTTCATTTGAATTTGCATACAGGAATAATATACCACAAGTTTTTCGGATAATCAACAGTTTTTTAAAAAAAATGTTTGCGGGGGAAAGATTTGTGAAAAAATTCCAATATCCCGGATGATATAACAGCCGGAAAAAAGAGGTTTCGGACGGCAGAGACGATTTTTTATTGACTTTATTCCTTCGCTGTGATAAAATGACACTATTAAGTAATTTATGTAAAGAAGGGATTATTCTGAAAAATACAGATACCAAGGGCGCGTTTTTACAGGGCGCGTTCATTCTCACCGTTTCCACGGCTTTTGTAAAGCTCGCCGGACTGCTGTTCACGCTTCCGATTGCCAATATGCAGAGCGTGGACATGAGCAATTTCTACTCAGCTTATACCATCTATAATATGTTTGCCGTGCTTGCGTCTGCCGGTCTGCCTGTTGCGGTATCGCGCATGGTCAGCGAAACGCTTGTTCACGGAAATACGGATGAAGCCAAAAGAATCTACACCGTTTCGGTCAGAATTTTCACCGTTGTCGGTGCTGTCATAGCGGCTGTCATGTTTTTCGGAGCCGGAATGCTTGCGTGGCTGATCGGAAACCCGGGGGCACAAATGCCGATCAGAATCCTGTCCGTCACAGCGTTCTGCTCCTTCGTGATGTCTTCCCTGCGCGGGTATTTTCAGGGCAACTCCCTGATGACCTATACCGCTTTTTCACAGGTCATTGAGGCTTTTTCCAAGCTCTTTTTCGGCTGTGCGCTGGCGTATGTTATCGGGAAAGCCGAGTTCGGATTCATGGACGGTTCCTCCGGTGCCATTGCCGGTGTGTCCATCGGCGCAGTCCTTGCCGTGATTTATCTTACGTTCAATAAAAACAGATTCATGAAAAAAATCGAGCCTTCGGGGACTGCGGTGCGTGCGGACAAGGTCATCGCCAAAGAGCTGTTCCGCATAGCCATTCCCGTGTCGCTCGGCGCATCGGTTATGTCGCTTGTCAATATGATTGACACGGCTGTGATCATGCGTGTTCTGCAGAACGGATTCCCCTTTTTCCGCGGTCTCGGCTATACGCTGGACGAAGCGAAACTCCTGTATACGGCATTTGAGCACGCCAAGAAGATCTTTAATTTCCCGTCCGCTTTCATCGTTCCTTTTTCCGTGAGCATTCTGCCCGCACTGACATCCGCGTTCACAGCGCGCGACAGCGAAGGAATCGTGAAGAATATGAGCACCTGCTTCAAATACGCACTGATGCTGGCACTTCCCGCCGGAATCGGCATTTCCGTGCTTTCGGGAGCCATCATGAATATTTTCTACTTCAATGCTCCGGAAGAAGCAAGCGCGGGAACACCGATTCTCGCTGTATTCGGCATTGCCGTGGTGCTGTATGCGGTCGTTTCGATCAGCGGAGCCATTCTGCAGTCTTTCGGACGCGTGAATATGCCGCTGATCAGTCTGTGTGTCGGTGCACTGGTGAAGTGCGTGCTGACCTTCCTTCTTGTCGGTATGGAAGACATCAACATCCTCGGCGCACCGATTGCAACCTGTGCGTGCTATGTTGTGATGATTGCGATGAACCTCGTTTTCCTCCGCAGATATCTGACCGGCTGCGGCATCATCATCGTCAATACGCTGAAAACGCTTGCTGCCGCTCTCATCATGGGTGCGGCGACGTACCTCGTCTATCAGCCGCTCTCCTCTCTCGCAGGCATGAAGATGGGCGGACTCATCTCCATTGTCATCGCAGTCATCGTTTACGCGGCGCTTGTCCTGCTTCTGAAAATTGTCACCGTGAAAGAGCTGAAATCCATGCTCAGACGGGGATAAGCGGCGTGATGCATCAGACAGCAAAAAACACACGTTTTTTGAGATATATTCAAAATTAAATTTCATCATTGGAGGTATTACAATGAAATTCGACATTCGTGAACTGGCATCGGAACGGAAAATCCTGGTTGCCCACCGCGGCACTTGGGGCGGCAACATCCCCTGCAATAACATCATCGCTTATGACTTTGCGATCCGTGAAGGTGCGGATATGGTTGAAATCGACGTAACCAAATCCGCTGATGGGGAACTGTTCATCTTCCATCCCGGCATGGAAAAGCGTCAGTTCAATCAAGATATCAATATCCGCAAGATGAACGCGGAAGATATCCGCAAGCTCCGCCTGTGCAATTACGACGGTGCGGCAACCTACATCGGACTGAACACACTCGACGAAGTTCTTGAACATCTCAAAGGCCGTGTGTTCATCAATGTAGACAAGTTCGGGGACAACCCGGCTGAGATCATTGAAGTCATCAAGAAGCACGACATGAAGGATCAGATTGTCCTCAAGTGCGGTCCCAGAAAGGAACAGCTCGATATCGTTGAAACCTACGCGCCCGACATTCCGTTCCTCCCCGTTATTTCCGCAGACAACGGCTGCCACGAAATGCTCAAGAGCCGGAATATCAACTATGTCGGCGCAGAGCTTCTTTTCAAGACGGAAGACGACGAAATGGCGCAGAAGTCCTATCATGATCTTCTCCGCAAGGACGGAAAGCTCCTCTGGGTCAATGCGATTGTCTATGCAAGTGCGGCTGTTCTCGCGGCAGGACATTCCGACGACGCAGCGATTGCGGGCGATCCCGAATTCGGCTGGGGCTGGTGCGCGGATAACTTTGAAATCATCCAGACGGACTGGATCGGTCAGTGCGCACGCTATCTTGAAGAAACCGGCAGAAGATATGTAAAGAAATAAAAGGATCACTGGATTTATGAAAAACAGAAACGAAATCGACGCGAAGTATAAGTGGGACTTCACCCATCTATTCCCCACGCAGGCGGACTGGGAAGCGGCTTATGCGGAATGCGAAGCGGCTCTCCCCTCTCTTGCGGCGCTGAAAGGAACTCTCGGCACGTCCGCGGAAGCATTGTATAACGCATACGAAACGATTGATGCGTTCGAGCAGAAGTTCTCCCGCGTGGCTCAGTACGCCATGCTCGGAAAGGTCGTGGATGGCGGCGACACAAATGCACAGACCATGTCGGCGCGGGTGTCCATGCTCGGCGTACGGCTCGGCACGGCGCTTTCTTTCGCAGGTCCCGAACTGATGGCGATTCCGGAAGAAAAACTTGCCGCATTCATGCAGTATGAACCGCTGAAAAAGTACGCGCATCAGATCGAGGACGAAACCAGACTCCGCGCGCACGTGCTTGACGAAAAGAGCGAAAATATGCTTGCGCAGATCGGCAGCATCACCCGGACTCCGTCGAACACCTACAATATGTTCACGAATGTGGAAATGCAGCTTCCGCAGATTCCGGGCGAGGACGGTGAACTGACCGAGCTGACCTCCGGCAATTTCGGGCTGTTCCGCGAATCGAAGATCAAGGCTGTCCGCGATGCGGCATTTGAAGCCATGTTCGGCACATACGGCAAGTTCATCAACACGATCGCCTGCCTCTATCAGGGCAATGTCAAGCAGAACAACACCTTTGCATCCCTGCGCGGCTATGATTCCGCGAGAGCATCATCCCTTGCGCACTCCAATGTGCCCGAAGCGGTGTACGATTCCCTCGTTTCCGCGGTGCATGATGCGATTCCTTCCATGAATAAGTATCTTGCTCTGCGCAGAAAAGCTCTCGGTGCGGACAAAATCGACGTGTACGACCTTTATACTCCCATGGTTGCGGAAGTGGATTATCCCATGCCGTATGAAGACGGATACGAACTCGTTCTGAAGGCTGTCGCACCCCTCGGAGAAAAGTATGTACAGGTTCTGCGCCGTGCTTACGACGAAAACTGGATGGATGTGTATGAAACGCCCGGCAAGGAATCCGGTGCTTTCTCTTCCGGCTGCTACGGACTGCACCCGTTCGTCAAGCTCAATTATACCGATTCCCTCGACGACGCTTTCACACTCGCACATGAACTCGGTCACGCGATGCACTCCTATCTCTCCTCCGAAAAACAGGATCACGCGAACCATGGCTATCATCTCGTTGTCGCGGAAGTGGCGTCCACAGTGAACGAAGTACTGCTGACGAAGTACCTTCTCTCCGTTGAAACCGATCCCAAACGCCGCGCGTATATCCTCAATCATTTCCTCGAAGGATTCCGCACAACCGTATTCCGCCAGACGCTCTTTGCGGAATTTGAACACCGTGCACATATGCTCGATGCCGCAGGTACGCCGATCACGGCACAGGCAATGAACGAGCTGTACGCAGAACTGGTGAAGACTTATTACCCCGAAGCGGAATTCAAGGATACGCTCAAGTACGAATGGGCATACATCCCGCACTTCTACCGCGCATATTACGTCTACCAGTACGCGACCGGATTCTCTTCCGCCGTTGCCATCGCATCGAAGATTCTCGAAACCGGCGATGCATCCGCGTATATCGAATTCCTTTCCGCGGGCGGCAGCGATTACCCGATCAATGAACTGAAAATCGCGGGCATCGACCTGACCTCTCCGGATGTGGTGAAGAACGCGATGAAGGTCTTTGACGAAACCATCGACGAGCTGGCGGAACTGATCTGACAGAACGATATATTAACGGAGGACATTCCATGAAAATCACCTGCATCGGAACCAGCCACGGCGTACCGGAAGCAAACCGGCGCTGTTCTTCCTATCTGATTGAAGCACAGGATAAGGTCTATCTGATTGACATGGGTACCGCGGCTACGGAATCCATCATTGCGCGGGGCATCAAACCGCCGCAGGTTTCGGCTGTGTTCATCACCCATCCGCACGGCGACCACACGGACGGACTGATCCAGTTTGTGGATCTGATCAACTGGTATTTCAAGACAGCCGATCCCGTAATTTTTGTACCGAACGATCGGTTTGAGCCTGCCATCAACGCATGGCTCGTGCTGAACGGGACGACGCTGCGCAATTCCGTGCAGTTCCGTGTGACCGAACCCGGCGTGATCTGGGATGACGGTGTGCTCCGCGTGACATCCTGCCCGACACAGCACTGCCCGCATTCCTGCGCATATCTGGTCGAATGCGAAGGGAAGACAGTGCTCTTTACGGGCGATCTCAGGCATCCGTCCGTGGACTATCCCGAAGAAGCAAAGAGGTGCACGCTCGATCTTGCTGTCTGCGAAACGGCGCATTTTTCTCCGAAGGAATTTCTGCCGATCTGGGAAACAACGGACGTGAAAGCCGTGGTACATACGCACGTATCTCCCCGCTGGCACGATGATCTCGACGAAATAGTCGCCGGAGAACACAAATACGATTTTTGCATTGCAGAAGACGATATGATTCTGGAACTGTAAAACTGGAGAAGACACAATGAACGATAACCAGATGACTGCGGAAGATAAGATTCTTCTGTACGATCCCGCTGTCTTTATGGTGGGACACGATTATCAGATTATTTTCCTGACTGCCGCAAAAGGGCTCGGATGGATTGAAATCAACGGCGAACGCTTCACGGATGAAGAGGGCGGACTGCTTCTTTACGATACCGTTCATAAAATCCCCGTGGACGGAGAAACGCTGAACCGCGCCGGAAAATATACGGTTGTCTTTGTCGAATACAAGGACAAAAAGCCGTATTATCCCGAAGGCGTGGAGAAGGTCAGAAAGGAATACGAATTTGTTCCCCTGACCGGAGAGAATTTCCGCCTGTTCCAGTTTGCCGATACGCACGCGAGAGTCGAAACACCGCTGGCACTGTACGCACAGACGGGCGGATGCGATGCGGTCATTCTCAACGGCGACATCAACGAGCACAGCTACGAAATCAGAAATTTCCATACCTCATTCGCGCTGGCAGAAGGAGCCGTGCACGGAACCCGTCCGGTTATCTACTCCCGCGGAAATCACGATACCCGAGGATACGCGGCACAGGAACTGGTGAACTATATTCCGACAGCCTTCCGGGACGGACGCAGAGAGACGTTCTACTCCTTCCGGCAGGGTTCGCTGTGGGGACTGGTTCTCGACTGCGGGGAAGACAAGTACGACCAAAATGTCGAGTACGGCGGGACGATTTATTTCGATGCGTTCCGGAAGAGACAGACTGCGTACATCAAGTCCCTGATTGCGGACAAGGCGAATGAGTACGAAGCGGATGGCGTGAAGCACAAAATTGCTGTCTGCCATATCCCCTTCACGGAGCATTTCCGCCATCCGTTCGATGTTGCGGATGATATCTATGAGGAATGGACGGTACTGCTCGGTGAGATCGGCATTGACCTGCTTCTCTGCGGACATATGCACCGTGCTTATTTCGTGCAGCCCCATACGCCGACCGAACGCTTCCGCGATACAGCATTTCCCGTCTGTGTAGCGTCAATTCCCGAAGTCAAGCGTGAAGACGGTACGAAGTATTACGTCGGCGGCATGATAGAAGTGAAAGACGGTGTGAGAAAAGCCGTCATCCTCCCGAGCGGAGATGAAATGGAGTTTTAACCGAATAAGAAAAAACGCTGATATACTCCGGATAGATTTTCCGGAATATGCCGGCGTTTTTCTGTTGGTTGTTTCAGCCGTTATGCTCTGTTCTCCAACTACTATACTCTGTTCTCCAGCTGTCGGAAAGAGCTTTTGCATCAGCGACGGCTTTGATAAATCGTTCATCGTCTCTGACGGAATCAAACCATTCCCAGCCGTGTGGTCTTGTAAGTAGATCGTACAGATACGGCGGATTCTGTATATAATAGCTTTCCGCATTGAGCGAAACGGTGTAGGAATCAACCATTCCGGAAACATGATGCTTTTTCAGAGCGATGCCGCCGAAGAAAGCGGGTGCTCCGAGATCAAGCGGCACTTCGTCGGGAAGGGAAAACTGCTTTTTGTAAGCGTTCATGGCTTCTTCAAAGAGTGCAAATCCTTCTTCTTTTTTTCCCATACCGAACAGACCGGCAGCCTGGCGCATGGAAATGAAAGCGTATTTGCCAACCCAACCGTCCGGGATAGTGCCGTTCTCGCCGAAGGTGCGGATGATTTTTCTGAGAAACGTATTGTGTCCTACGCAGACGGCAGGGTCTCCGAGGTGATCCGATTGTCTGCCGATCAGGTGCAGCATGAGGGTGAGGTTGTTTTTGTACTTCTGCTGCCGCATTTCATCATATCGCCCCTTGTTCATCAAGCGTTCTTCAAGAACTTCACCGCGCGTATGGCTGTACATTGCGGGATTCATCGCCAGCCAGCGTTCGGCTTCGCTGTCGTCCGACCAGTAGCTCATGGCAGCAATGGCACGGCATCGAATGTCGTTGTCGGTACAGTGCTCAATCACTTTTTCGCACGCCTCGCGTAAAAGACGGAAATGCTCGGGATTGTCCGCAAATCCCCATTCGGAAATCGTGCTGATGAGGGTATCGGCAAGATCGTAAATATCGGGATACTTGTGGTAATACTCCGCGGCTAGTGCGAGCTTTTCCATGCCGGACAGCTTCCAGAAACGCTCGTAGAAATCTCTGATATCCTCCCGCACACCGATTTCATCATTGCCCATCAGCTCGTCGATGGTGATGCCGAGTGTATGGGCAATACCCGGGAGCAGGGTGATGTCCGGATATCCGCAGCTTCGTTCCCAGCCAGAAACAGCCTGTGCAGATACACCGACGGCGCCGGCAAGACTTTCCTGCGTCATATTTTTCAGTTTTCTGTAGTGTACAATTCTTTCTGCAATGAGAAGTTTCATTCGTTCATCTCCTTGATGGAAGTACCGTGGCGCCTTCGGTCTGTCCATATTATAACGGACAGAAGTGCTGCCGTCAATAACGGCGTGCTGTAGGAGAAATAAAGGATTCCTTGAAATAAACAAGCATACTTTCATACTGCCAAAGAAATAGTCCGGCATCGCAAAGATACCGGACAGATTCTATTTCATTCGCCGAGGAGCTTGATGGCATTCGCCGTTATACGGTCGGAGATTGCCGCAAGCTGTGCGCGTTCCTCGTCCGTGATGCCTTCGAGAAGGGCTGCGGCAAAACCGCACTGCGTGAGACGGATCGCCTGTACAGCTTCTTCTGCTTCCGCAGTGACGGTCAGACGGTTGCAGCGGCGGTCTTCGGCGGCGGGTTCGCTTCTGAGATAGCCGCGGGCGGTGAGAGCGTCCACAGCCTTGGAGACATGGCTTTTGGCGATCTGCCGGTAACGGACAATGTCCCGTGCGGTGTTCAGCTCCGGGTTGTTTGCAAGAAAGGCGAGAACTTCAATTTCCGCCAGTGTGAAGGCATATTTTTCGGATACGGCAGTCCAGCGGGACTCATATGCCTTTTTCAGTACAAAAGAATTGTGCAGAATCTGTTTGATGCAGAGCATGATAATCTTCTTCCATCAGTAGTATAGCTGTCCTGTGCCGCATTTACAGAATCTTTCCGGCAAGGGGACAGCGAACGCAGGTGTCACGGTCGAGGGGCTTATAGCAGAATCCGCATCCGCGGCATATGGAAACGACATTTTCTTCGCCGGTGCGGATTTTTTCGGGGAAATCCGGTTCGCACAGGAGCGGTCTGCTGAGGGACACGGCACAGGCTCCGGCTGCGAGCGCATCGAGCATATCCGCAGTCGAACGGATGCCGCCCACTTCGATCAGCGGAAGGGAAATCTCGTCTTTCAGCCGGCGGATATTGTCGATGAAATACGGGTGATCCGGTACGCCTCTTTTCGCCGAATGCCAGCCGGAAATTTCAACCGCATCCAGACCGCCTTCCACTGTTTTCAGTGCGGTGACGAGATCGGCGTGGTATTCTTCGCTCTGTACCTCATCGTCCCCGTTGATCTTGAGAAAAACAGGATAGTCATCCCCGCAGGTTTTCTTGACCGCATACAGTGCCTCCGCGATGATGCGGAACCGGTTTTCAGCCTTTCCGCCGAAGCAGTCCGTGCGGTGGTTGTATGCAGGATAAAAGAACTGCGACAGGAGATAGTGGTGTGCGCCGTGGAGCATGACGCCGGAAAAACCGGCTTTCTTTGCCCGCAGTGCCGCCTCGCCGAAAGCGCGGACGACTTCACGGATCTGTTCCGTCGTCATGCTGTCCGGAGTGTGAACGATTCTGCCGCCGTTGTTTCCCTGCGCTTTCATGCCGCCGTGACCGATCTGCATCAAACAAGGAACCCCGTGCTTCTGTGCGGCATCGGCAATTCTTTCGGCATCGGGCAGATATTCGTCACTCCAGACCGCGTTCTGCCACGGATTGCTGTGTCCCTCCGGGGAAACGCAGGTATGTGCGGTGATAATCATGCCCAGCGGCTGTTCTCCGAGGCGCTCAAACACACGGTATTCCGCCTCAAAAACGTGCACATCGGGTGTGGCGCAGAAAAGCTCCGTAGCGGAACGGACAATTCTGCCGGGAAGCGTGATGTTTTTCAGCCTGAGCGGGGAAAAGAGAATACTTTTGTCCATTGTTACCCTCCTTAAAAGATCAAATGACAGCGTATCGGATCAGAAGCGTGAATTGGACGGAGATGCCTGCACGGAGAACTTTGACAGAATCTCTTCATTGACAACCACTTCATCTATGAGCGATTCCACATATTCTGTGAACAGTGCTGTGGAGACAACGGTATCGTAGTCCGCAAAGAAATCGGCGTTCTTTTCGTCATCCCACGGCTTATCGTCCATGTCAAGACGCATGATGTAATGGGTGCCTACCTCGGACTCGATTTTTACGTGCTTGCCGATTTCCAGATCAAATGCGGATACAACCACATCATCCACAAAATCCATGGTGCGGGTCAGGTAGTAGCCGTTTTCGTACAGTGTGTCTTCGGAGTAGGTCATACAGACGGTTTCAAAGTCTTCACCGGCAGCCAGTGCGGCGTCGATGGAGGCGATTTTTGCGTTCTGCGCATCGAGCAGTTCACCGGTCAGCGCAGCGGTCTGATAGGTGCCGTCCTTGTTGGTCAGAACGATACCGTCCTCATCGGTCGCGTAGATATATTTGTTGTTGACGTAAATGTGCCGGACACGGACATAATTCTCGGTGAGATATTCCGTGCGGTCTTCATCGGATATGCCGATGGTGCCGCCGGAACCGTAGAGATAGTCGTACAGTGCCATGCCGCGTTCGTCACGAAGATAGATTTCGCGCAGCATTTTCAGATTGATGCCGTACTGGGCAAGTGCCTGATTGAACTGCGTCTTTGACCCGCCGGAATACTCCTCAATGAAGTCTTCGAGGTAAGCGTCTATGACTGCGGTGGTGTCTTCGGAAACGGTAAGTCCGTATTCATCCGCCAGCGCATCGCAGACGAGGGACATTTTCACATTGGTGAGAATCGAATCAAAAATGAATTCCTCTCC
>JAFQLN010000115.1 GCA_017414585.1 Clostridia bacterium
CTATGACCTCATGCTTGGTGAAAAGCTTACACGTGACCCCGAATCAAAGGAAATGCTTGATATCATTTTCGATGGCATATCCTTTGACGCAGGCGTAAGCTATTTCGGATTTAGCGAGGGCTTGAGAAAGCTGTTCTATCTCCCCAGCACGCTCATCCTTAATGGCGACGGCGCAGGTCGTTTCGCATCTTACCTTGCGACCAATCAGCCTTCGTCGAAAGCGGCTATCGAGCAGTTCAATGCCGATGTTGCAGCTATTCCGGATGCTGAATAATCGTTAATAGGTTTTTAATTGTTTATAAAATCCCTGGCAGATTTGTTGTCTGCCGGGGATTTTTATGTATTGTTATAACTTGACAAAGTATTACCAATATGCTATAATTGTAAAAGTATGTATTGTTAACGGTAAGCTTTCTTCCGGACGGTACATTTTAAGGTGATATATATGATTTTTGGGAGATTTACAATATGACTGCGTTATTTATTATGCTTCGTAATGTTATAGTTTTTGTTGCTTTGGCTGTGCCCGGATTTCTTTTGGTGAAAACCGGATTTTTAAAACAAGAGCAGTCGGGTGTACTATCAAAGCTGCTTATGTATGTCGGCATGCCGTTTCTTATTTTGTCGAGCACTATAGATAAAATTACATTCAGTGCGGAGCTTATACTTACCATTTTAGTCGTCGCATTTATCGGTATCGTATATACTCTTTTTATGTTTTCTCTACTACACCGAACCGTGCGCACGGCTGGCACAGATGCTCTGCGAACGGACCGGCATGAAGAAAGTGTTCTTCGGCAATTCCGGTGCGGAAGCGAACGAGTGCGTGATCAAGGTTGCGCGCAAGTATGCAGCCGATAAAAAGGGCGCAGAATACTCGACCATCATCACGCTGAAAAACAGTTTCCACGGCCGTACCCTCACCACTCTTTCCGCAACCGGACAGGATCACTATCACGAACTGTTCCAGCCCCTCACGCCCGGTTTTGTTCACGCAGCTGCCGGAGATATGGACGAACTGAAAAAGCTCGCTTCCGAAAATAAAACTGCCGCTGTGATCATCGAATGCGTGCAGGGCGAAGGCGGCGTCATCGCTCTCGACGCGGAATATGTCAAACAGCTGCGCGCATTTACGGAAGAAAACGACATCCTCCTCGCCGTGGACGAAGTGCAGACCGGCAATGGACGTACCGGTGAACTGTATGCGTACATGAACTACGGCATCATGCCCGATCTCGTTTCAACAGCCAAGGGCATCGGCGGCGGACTTCCCCTCGGCGCGTGCCTGATGAGCGAAAAGGTCGAAAATGTCCTCGGATTCGGTGACCACGGCTCCACATTCGGCGGCAATCCCGTCTGCTGTGCCGGTGCGATTTCCGTGATCGAACGGATTGACCGCGAACTCCTCGACGGCGTAAAGAAGAAGAGCGCGTATATCTTTGAAAGCCTCAAGGATGCACAAGGCGTGGAAGCTGTCAGCGGCATGGGTCTGATGATCGGCATCAAGACGACCAAACCCGCCGGCGAAGTCCTCAAAGCCTGCATGGAAAAAGGCGTGCTCTGCCTGACTGCCAAGGATAAAGTCAGACTTCTGCCCGCTCTCAATATTCCGGACGACATCCTCGCGGAAGCGATTGCCGTTATCAAAGAGGCGTGCAGATAAGCGAAAATTTCTCGCGTGAAGCAGTATAAGAATCAATAAACACTTTGATAAGGAGACTTTAAAATGGAAGCATTAACCGGAAAAGAACGGATTTCCCGCATCCTGCGCCACGAAAAAGTGGACCGTATAGGCGTTTATGAGCATTTCTGGGGT
This sequence comes from Clostridia bacterium, assembly GCA_017414585.1. The sequence continues at coordinate 1,817 of JAFQLN010000115.1, forward strand.
GATACCCACCGTGAGTGGACACAGAATCAGGGCTGTCCCGGTGATTTCAATCGTGAATTCGGTTTTGATATGGCTGAATGCTGGCCTACCAGCTGGGTAGCCAGACTGGACTTTAAGCCGGAGGTTGTTGCGGAGGATGAGGATACAATCACCATGCTCGACGGCAACTGGGCAACGCTTCGCCGCCATAAGAAGCATGACAGCACCCCCGAACACGTCGCATTCGGTGTCGATGAGCGCGAAAAGTGGGAGGAATGGGTAAAGCCCCTGCTTATGGATGAAGCGACTTTTGAGCGCCGCATCAATTTCGGCGCATACCGCAATTCAAAGGCATACTGTGAAGAACACGGTCTGTTTTTCATGTGGAGCGGTGTCAATGTGTTTGAATGCATCCATCCCGTCATCGGTCATGTTGAAATGCTGGCAGCGATGATTTACGATCCCGAATGGATTGAAGATATGTGCAATACCTATGCCGATCTGACGATCAAGGCGCAGAAACTGCTCTTTGAACGCGAGGGTATTCCGGACGGTATCTGGTATTATGAAGACATGGGTTACAAAGGCGCGCCGTTCATGTCGCCTGCCATGTATGACCGATTCCTCTATCCGGCACACAAAAAGACCTGCGACTATGCGCACAGTCTCGGACTGCCGGTCATTATGCATTCATGCGGTTTTGTGGAACCCCTTCTTGACGGCATGATCCGTGCGGGAATCAATGCGCTGCAGGTTATCGAGATCAAGGCAGGCATGGATCTCTTGCGCATTTACAAAAATCACGGTGACAAGATTGCGCTCATCGGCGGTAATGACGTACGCGAACTTTACACCAATGATTATGCCCGCATTGATGCCGAACTGGAAAAGAAAATTCCCGTTGTCAAAGAAGGCTACGGATACGTGGTACACTCGGACCACTCGATCCCCAAAACAGTGAATTATAAGACATACAAGCATTTTCTTGAGAAGGCACTGGAACTGGGTCGTTACGAAGACTGAACTTTCCCGCAGGGTTTGAAGCTGTATTGAAAACAGAAACCGGGTCGTCCAGATATCATCGAAGGATGCTAACACCTGACAGGGGGAGAGAGAAAACTTTTGCAAAAGGTCTCTCTCCCTCCTTCTCTCCAGCATACTGAAAATTTGCTCAAATCATATTCCGGAGAACCATCATGAACCTTAAAAATAAATCTTTCCTCAAACTCCTCGACTTTACCCCCGCTGAAATTCTCGGACTGATTGATCTGTCCGCGGATCTCAAGGCGAAAAAGAAAGCAGGGGTTCCGCATCGTCTGTGCGAAGGCAAAAATATTGCCCTCGTTTTTGAAAAAACCAGCACCAGAACGCGCTGTGCCTTTGAAGTGGCTGCGGCTGACCTCGGCATGCACCCCGTCTATCTCGATCCCAAGTCCTCCCAGATCGGCAAGAAGGAATCCATCGCCGATACCGCACGTGTGCTCGGAAGAATGTTCGACGGTATCGAATACCGCGGTTACGGACAACAAATCGTTGAAGACCTTGCGAAATTCTCCGGCGTGCCGGTCTGGAACGGTCTGACCAATGAATTCCATCCCACCCAGATTCTCGCTGACTTCCTCACCATCCGCGAACATTTCGGCAAGCTCGCCGGCATCAAGCTCGTCTACATGGGCGACGCCAGATACAACATGGGCAACTCTCTCATGGTCGGTGCGGCTAAGATGGGTATGCATTTCGTGGCGTGCGCTCCGAAGGCGTACTTCCCGAATGCGGAACTCGTTGCACAGTGCGAAGCTGTCGCTAAGGAAACCGGCGCTGTGCTTGAATTCATCGAAGATCCGATGGAAGCCACCAAGGGTGCCGACGTCATCTACACCGATGTGTGGGTGTCCATGGGCGAACCGGCGGAAGTCTGGAAGGAAAGAATCGACGCACTCCTGCCCTATCAGGTCAACGCCGCTCTCATGGCGAACGCAGGAAAACAGTGCCGCTTCATGCACTGTCTGCCCGCATTCCACGACCTTGGCACGGAAACCGGACGCGAAATCTATGAAAAATTCGGCATTGACTGCATGGAAGTTACCGACGAAGTGTTTGAATCCGAACAGTCCATCGTCTTTGACGAAGCCGAAAACAGAATGCATACCATCAAGGCGGTTATGGCGGCAACCCTCGCCGACCTTTGATCAATACAAAAAAAGAGGCATATATGGCTAAAAAAGCATATCTGGTACTCGAAAACGGCATGGTCTTTGCAGGCGTGCAGGCGGGTGCTGACATAGAAGCTGTCGGAGAAGCGGTTTTTTCGACCGGCGTTGTCGGCTACCTCGAAACGCTGACCGATCCCGCATACACCGGACAGATTGTCATCCATACCTTCCCCCTCATCGGCAACTACGGCACAATCAGCGCCGACCTCGGTGAAAAATGCACTGTGCGCGGTTATGTGTGCAGGGAAATCTGCGAAGATCCGTCGAATTTCCGTACCGATTCCTCCCTTATCGAATATCTGAAAAAAGAAAATATCTGCGTTCTCACCGGCGTGGACACCCGTGCACTGACCCGTGTACTGCGGGACAACGGTACGATGAACGCAAAAATCTGCGCAGAAATCCCCGAAAACACGGACGATATCCGCTCCTATACCATCGGACGTGCCTTTGCCGAAGCGGGATGTACGGAAAAAACCGTGTATCCTGCCAAAGGGGAAGAAAACTACCGTGTCACCGTGCTCGACTGCGGCGTGACCGGCGATATCATCGAAGCACTCACCGAACGCGGATGCACCGTCACCCGTGTGCCCTACGATACGACCGTGGAAGAGATCTTTGTCAGCGGTCCGGACGGCATCGTGCTGTCTCCCGGTCCCGGCGATCCCGCACAGTGCTCCGGCGTGATCCATGAAATCCGCAAGCTCATCGGCAAACGTCCCGTGTTCGGCATCGGACTCGGACATCAGCTTGCGGCTCTGGCATCCGGTGCAAAGACAGTGAAGCTGCCGTACGGACACCGCGGACTCAGCCAGCCCGTCAGACAGGTCGGCGGCACGAGAACCTATATCACCGCGCAGAATCACGGCTATGCGGTTGTTCCCGAAAGCCTGCCCCTCGGCGCACGTGTTTCCTACGTGAACGCGAACGACCGTACCTGTGAAGGCGTGGATTACAGAGGACAGAAGTGCTTCACCGTGCAGTTTACGCCGAACGCGGACACCTCTTTCCTCTACGACCAGTTTGTTACCATGATGGGAGGCAGCAGAAATGCCCAAAGATAAAAGTATACGCAAGGTTCTTGTGATCGGATCCGGTCCGATCGTCATCGGGCAGGCGGCGGAATTCGACTATGCGGGTGCGCAGGCGTGCCGTGTTCTCCGTGCGGAAGGCATCAATGTCGTGCTCGTCAACTCCAATCCCGCCACCATCATGACCGACAAAAATCTCGCGGATGAAATCTACCTCGAACCGCTGAATGCAGAAACAGTCCGCAGAATCATTGACAAGGAACGTCCCGACGGACTTTTAGCAGGTCTGGGCGGACAGACGGGTCTGACCATCGCCATGCAGCTTTCCCGGGACGGAACGCTCGAAAAATACGGCGTGCGTCTGCTCGGCTCCGGCATCGACGCCATTGACAAGGCGGAGGACAGAGAGCTGTTCCGCGATACCATGCGCGAAATCGGTCAGCCGTGCGTGCCTTCCGAGATTGCCAACGACGTCGAAACCGCTGTCAGAATTGCCGAAGAAATCGGATATCCCATCATCGTGCGTCCCGCATTTACTCTCGGCGGAACGGGCGGCGGCATTGCGGCGGATGAAGAAGAACTCCGAATCATTGCGCGTTCCGGACTTGACCTTTCCCCGATTACGCAGGTGCTGATCGAAAAATGCATCTCCGGCTGGAAGGAAATCGAATTTGAAACCATGCGCGACGCGGCGGGCAATGCCATTGCGGTCTGCTCCATGGAAAACGTCGATCCGGTCGGTGTGCACACGGGTGACTCCATTGTTGTAGCTCCTGCACTGACGCTTTCTCCGAAAGAATATTCCATGCTCCGTTCGGCTGCACTCGATATGATCGAGAAAATCGGCATCGTCGGCGGATGCAACTGTCAGTTCGCACTCAATCCCGATTCGTTTGAATATGCTGTCATCGAAGTCAATCCCCGCGTATCCCGTTCGTCGGCGCTGGCATCGAAGGCAACCGGCTATCCGATTGCGAAGATTACAACCAAAATCGCGCTCGGCTATACCTTGGACGAAATAAAAAACGACATTACCGGCACCACTTCCGCGTGCTTTGAACCGACGGTGGACTATGTCGTTGTGAAATTCCCGAAGTGGCCGTTTGATAAATTCGCAGGCTCGTCGAGAAAGCTCGGCACACAGATGAAGGCGACCGGGGAAGTCATGTCCATCGCACCGTCGTTTGAAATGGCGCTCATGAAAGCTGTGCGCGGAGCGGAAATTTCGCTTGATACGCTCAATGCCGTGCCCCTCAGCGATAAGCCGCTAAGAGAAAGACTTGCCGAGCAGGACGACCGCAGAATTTTCACGGTGTTTGAAGCGATCAAAGCGGGTATGTCCCTCGATGAAATTTTTGCTATTACCAAAATCGACCGCTTCTTCCTCGCAAAGTTCAAAAAACTGGCGGATTTTGAAGAAAAAATCAAGAACCGCGGTGCAATTTCCGAAGAAGACTATATGCAGGCGAAAGAATTCGGCTATCCGGATACCGCAGTCAAACGCCTTTCCGGTGCAGTCGAACTGCCCGAGAGCCGCCTGATTTATAAAATGGTCGATACCTGCGCGGCGGAATTTGAAGCGGAAACGCCGTACTTCTACTCAGCATATTCCCCCAGCGACTCTGCCGACTGCGAATCCCGTTCGTTCAGAAGAAGCGGACGCGATGTCATCATCGTCCTTGGCTCCGGTCCCATCCGCATCGGACAGGGCATTGAGTTTGACTACAGCTCCGTGCACTGCGTCTGGACGCTCAGAAAAATGGGCTATGATGTCGTCATCATCAACAATAACCCAGAAACTGTCTCCACGGACTACGACACGGCGGACAGACTTTACTTCGAGCCGCTGTATCCGGAAGATGTGATGAACATCATCAACGTGGAAAAGCCCATCGGCGTTGTTGTGGCGTTCGGCGGACAGACCGCGATCAAGCTCACGCAGTTCCTCGATCAGGCAGGCATCCCGATCCTCGGCACCTCCGCGGACGGTATTGACCTGGCGGAAGACCGCGCGCGCTTTGACGCTCTTCTGGAATCGTTCGGCATTTCCAGACCGAAGGGCATGGGCGTGAATACGGTTGAGGAAGCAGTCGCGGCGGCGGAAAGCCTCGGCTATCCCGTCCTGCTCCGTCCGTCCTATGTCATCGGCGGACAGAACATGACGATTTCCAGAAGCCGCGAACATACCGTGCGCTATATGGAAACCATCCTCTCCGGCGGCATCGACAACCCGGTGCTCGTGGATAAATATATGCCCGGCACGGAACTGGAAGTAGATGTAATCTCCGACGGGGAAGATGTGCTCATTCCCGGTATCATGGAGCATATCGAACGGGCGGGCGTGCATTCCGGCGACTCGATTGCCGTATACCCGCCGTATAATCTCAGCGATAAATTCCTCACAAAGATTTGCCGCAGTTCGGAAAAGCTCGCGCTGGCACTCGGTACGAAGGGTCTGGTCAACATCCAGTATCTCATCTACGAGGATGAACTGTACGTCATCGAAGTCAACCCGCGCGCATCGAGAACCGTTCCGTATATCTCAAAAGTGACGAATGTTCCGATGGTGGATCTTGCGTCCCGCGTTATGCTCGGCGAAAAGCTCGCCAATCTCGGCTACGGTACGGGACTTTACCGCACACCGCCGTATTACGCTGTCAAAGTGCCGGTGTTCTCCTTTGAAAAGCTGAACGACGCGAACTCCATCCTCGGGCCCGAAATGAAGTCCACGGGTGAAGTCCTCGGCATTGGCAAGAACATGGCGGAAGCACTGTACAAGGGTCTGACCGCGGCGGGATTCTCCGTTCCGGCTCCGCAGAAGCGCGGGGAATCCGGCGTGCTCATCAGCGTGGAAGAAAACGACTACTGGGAAATCATCTCGACTGCAAAGCGGTTCTACGACCTTGGCTTGAAGCTGTATGCAACCAGCGGCACCGCATCGGCAATCGCACAGCTCGGCATTGACGTGACTGCTGTGGAAGGCGATGGCATTACGGAACTGATGGAGGGCGGAAAGCTTTCCTATATTGTATACACCGGAGCGGTCAAGGATGAGACCATGGGGGACTATATCGTTCTCCACCGCCGTGCAATGCAGCTCGGTATTCCGTGCCTGACTTCGCTGGATACCGCAAACGCGCTCTGTGACATCATCGCAAGCCGCTTCAACGGCAGCAATACGGAGCTGGTCGATATCAATGCCATGCGTCCGTGGCGGCAGAAGATCCGCTTTACGAAGATGCACTCCTGCGGCAACGACTATATATTCATCGAGAATTTCGACAATTCGATCACCTGTCCGGAATCATTGTGCGTCGGACTGTGCGCGGAGCATTATGGCATCGGGGCGGACGGTATTGTTCTGATTGAAAAATCGACGAAAGCCGACGCGAAAATGCGCACGTTCAACCGCGACGGAAGCGAAGGCAGAATTGCCGGCAACAATATCCGCTGTGTGGGCAAGTACCTCTACGACAAGGGATATGTCCGCAGTGAATTCATGTCGATCGAAACGGGTGCGGGTGTGCATCAGCTCCGCCTGTTCCTGCGCGACGGAAAGGTGAATACGGTGTCCGTTGATATGGGCACGGCACAGCTGGAAACGGCAGCGATTCCCGCATCGGTGGACGCGCCTGCCATGATCGGCTATCCGCTGACCGTCGGCGGCGAGACATATTCTGTCACCTGTGTCTCCATCGGGAACCCGCACTGTGTCATCTTCCGTGACAGCATCGACGCACTGGAACTGGACAAGATCGGTCCGATGTTTGAATACGCGGACTGCTTCCCGGAACGGGTCAATACGGAGTTCGTGCGTGTTGTCAACAAGACCACCATCCGGATGCGCGTCTGGGAACGCGGAAACGGGGAGACGCTTGCCTGCGGTACGGGTGCGTGCGCGGCTGTCATTGCGGCAGTGGAAAACGGCAGGTGCGCGAAGGGCACGGACATCACCGTGAAGCTCCTCGGGGGAGATCTGACCGTCAACTACACGGATGACCACGTGATCCTCTCCGGCAGTGCCGTGATGGTATACGAAGGCGAATTTGAATATTAAATAAGAAAACAGACTGACGTGAAAGGTGAATGAACCGATCATGTCAGTCTGTTTTTCGTTCAGCCGGGCAGGTATTCCGACGTGGAACAGCGGGACTCGGACAGGAGATATGCCTCAGCCAGTCTGAGATACGCGAGAATGCCGCGGTAGGCTGTCAGTTTGTAGCCGGTATGTGTGCCGGGACCGAAGAATTCCACAATGCAGTTTTCGGTCAGCAGGATGAGCATTTCGTTCAGTTCGGCGGCAGGCAGTCCGGTTTTCTCCAGCAGAACTTCCTTCGATACAGGAAAATGCGCGTCGAGTGCAGAGAACAGCCGATAGTATGCGGGTTTTGCAAGTTCTGCTGACAGTGCGAGGATGCTGTCGTCCACATGATCGAGATGATCCTTGATCGAAGACGGCACGGTACAGGCGATTCCGGCATCATCCCAGATTTTCAGTCCGTACGGGCCGGCTATCCTGCATTTTCCGTGACGCAGTTCGCGTTCCTGCAGTTCCCGGCTGCCGATTTCGACATAATAGACTGCCTTCCACATCTCCCACAGTTCATTGCCCATTTCGAGATGTGCGCCAAGTTCATCTGCGTTCTTGCCGTCGTTTGCTTCTGCGAAATTTGCCCATACATATTCGGTTGCAAGCTGCCTGATCCGGCTGACTGTGGCCTCGAGATCGTTTTCCGGCGCAGTTTCCAGAAGAATGTCCAGCGAAACGGAAAACACGCGGCTCAGCGCACGGAGGTTGACAATGTCGGGAAGGCAGTCGCCCGCCTCCCATTTAGAAACAGCCTGACCGGAAACACCGATTGTTTCAGCCAGCTCCTCCTGTGTGAGTGAAAAATTTTTTCTGTATCTTTTCAGCTTTTGACCGAATGCAATTTGATCGAACATAATGATTACCTCTTGGAAAGTTTTCGTACCGCGGTTTTGTTATGATCATTGTACCATGACCGGCGGAAGGTTTCAAGGGTATGTTTTTTGAAGAGAAAGGCAAAAATTCAACCGATGGTTGGAAAACCAAAGAAAAATGAGACTGCCGGAGTGACAGCCTCATTTCATTTATACCATTTTTTCCTGCTTAACCTTCTTGTCAATGACGTGACGACCCTTGAGCTCCTTGTGGATATCATCAAGCGAAATGCCCATCTCGATCATGAGCACCATCACGTGATAGCAGAGATCCGCGATTTCATAAACCGTTTCCTTCTTGTCGTCAGCTTTGCCAGCGATGATGACTTCCGTGCACTCCTCGCCGACCTTTTTCAGAATCTTGTCAATCCCTTTTTCAAAGAGGTAGGTGGTGTACGAGCCTTCCTTCTTTTCGGTCTTGCGTCCTTCGATGAGGGACATGAGGGACTGCAGGGAGAATTCGTTCAGCTCGTCGCTTTCCCAAACCGGTTTCGTGAAGCAGGAGTCCGTACCGGTGTGGCACGCGGGTCCGTCTTTTTCCACCATGACCACAAGCGCGTCATTGTCGCAGTCCGCGGTGATGGAAACGATGTGCTGGTAATTGCCGCTCGTTTCGCCTTTGAGCCACAGTTCTTGTCTTGAACGGCTCCAGAAGCAGGTCAGTCCTTTTTCCATGGAAATCGCAAGGCTTTCCTTGTTCATGTACGCGAGGGTGAGAACTTTTTTTGTGTCCGCATCCACAACTATCGCAGGAATCAGTCCTTTTTCGTCAAATTTGAGTTCGTCTATGTTCAGCATTGCTATATACCTCTTTTGAATTTACAGAATGCGCGCGGGAATGCCGTTTTTCGCCATGACCGCTTTCAGATCGCTGATTTTTACTTCCCCGAAGTGGAAGATCGACGCTGCCAGCCCCGCATCTGCCTTCGGAAGTGTGTTGAACAGTGTGATGAAGTCTTCGATGCAGCCCGCACCGCCCGATGCAATGACGGGAACGGATACGGCTTCGCAGACCGCACTGAGCATCTCAAGATCAAACCCCTTCTTTACACCGTCGGTGTCAATGGAGTTGAGCACGACTTCGCCCGCACCCTCATCCACACAGTATTTGATCCACGAAATTGCTTCCATGCCGGTGTCTTCACGTCCGCCCTTCGCAAATACGTGGAATACACCGTCCACGCGCTTTACGTCTGCGGAAATGACGACGCACTGACTGCCGTACCGTTTGGCTGCTTCGCCGATGAGCTTATGATCGCGGATCGCACCGGAGTTTACGCTCACTTTATCCGCACCGCACTTCAGAACGCGGTCGAAATCGGAAACGGTGTTGATGCCGCCGCCGACGGTGAGAGGAATGAAGATAGTGGACGCAACTTCGCAGAGAATGTCCGTGAACAGTGCACGTCCTTCCGCGGAAGCCGTGATGTCGTAGAAGACCAGCTCATCCGCGCCGTTGTCAGAGTAGTATTTAGCGAGCGCTACAGGGGAGGATACGTCGGAGAGTCCCTCGAAATTCACGCCCTTGACCACGCGGCCGTTTTTTACATCGAGACAGGGGATTATTCTTTTGGTAATCATGCTTCTGCCTCCTTGGTCAGCCGGACCGCTTCTTTCAGATCAATCGCGCCGGTGTAGTATGCCTTGCCGATGATTGCACCGTACAGTCCCTTTTCGGCGAGACGCTTGACATCTTCAATCGAAGAAACGCCGCCGGAGGCTGTGATGTTCATCGAGAATTTTTCGCTCAGCGTGCGGTAGAGATCGTGATTGGTGCCCTGCATCGCACCGTCCTTGGAGATATCGGTACAGATGATGGTCGAAACGCCCATGTTCTGCAGTTTTTCGCAGAATGCGATGGCTTCCAGTTCGGAACTTTCCGTCCATCCCTTGATGGCGACAAACCCGTCTTTGATATCCACGCCGACTGCAATTCTGTCCCCGTATGCGGCAAGTGCTTCCCGGAGGAATGCTTCATCCGTGACTGCCGCTGTGCCGAGAATCACACGGTCCACACCCGCATCCAGATAGGTCTTCACGACTTCCATCGACCGGATGCCGCCGCCCACTTCCGTGAACAGGGAGGTGTTTTCCACAATGCGCTTCACAACGGCAAGATTCGGCGTCTCACCCGTCTTAGCACCTTCGAGGTCTACAAGATGGAGACACCGCGCACCGCAGGCTTCAAAATCCTTCGCAATCACGAGCGGATCGTCGGCATACACGGTGACAGCGTTGTAGTCGCCGCGCAGCAGCCGTACCGCCTTGCCTTCGTACAGGTCAATCGCCGGGAAGAGTTCCATCGGCTTTTTTGCACCGGAGGACGGCATTTCACAGAATGCCTTCAGAATCGACAGTCCCACCGAGCCGCTCTTTTCGGGATGGAACTGACAGCCGTATACATTGTCTTTCGCAACGGCGGCAGTTAGTTCAGCACCGTATTCAGCGGTCGCAATGACGGATTCTTCGCAGTCCGCACCGTAGAAGGAGTGCACAAAGTAAACGAAATCACCGTCTTTCAGATACTTGAAAAGCGGATTCTGTCCGCAGAGATGCAGCGCATTCCATCCGATGTGGGGGATTTTGTAGTCAGCGGGAATCACGTCGGCGATCGGACGGATTTCACCTTTGATTAAGCCCAGTCCTTCGTATTCGCCGAATTCATAGCTTTTGTCAAAGAGAAGCTGCATGCCAAGACAGATGCCGAGCAGAGGCTTGCCGGCTTTCGCTTCTTCGATGACAACCTTGTCCAGTCCCGCAGCGCGGAGCTTTGCAATAGCGTCCCCGAACGCACCCACGCCGGGCAGAAGAATCTTGTCAGCGGAGCGGATCACATCCGCATCGCCGGTGACAACAGCATCCGCGCCGATCGAGGCAAGGGAGCTTTTTAAGGAAAAGAGGTTGCCGACCCCATAATCAACAATGGCAATCACGTCAGAGGACTCCTTTCGTGGAGGGGATTTCATCGGCGAAGTCCGCGTCAATCGAAACGGCTGCCTTCAGGGAACGCGCGGCGGACTTGAACGTACCTTCGATGATGTGGTGGCTGTTCGTGCCGTCAAGCTGTATGATGTGGAGGGAGCAGGGACAGGTGCGGACAAACGCCTGCCAGAATTCTTCGCAGAGTTCGGTGTCAAAGGTACCGACTTTTTCTGTGGGAATGTCGAGACTGTACCGCAGGCAGGAGCGTCCGGAGAGATCGACTGCCGTGAGGATGAGCGTTTCGTCCATCGGCAGGATCATGCTTCCGTAGCGGACGATGCCGCGCTTATCGCCGAGTGCGTCTGTGAACGCCTGACCGAGTACGATGCCGATATCCTCGACCGTGTGATGGTCATCCACATCGGTGTCGCCTGCACAGCGGACGGACAGATCGAAGCGCCCGTGCTTGACAAACAGAACGCGCATATGGTTGAGAAAGCCGCAGCCGGTGTCAATGTCCCCTTTGCCCGTACCGTCAAGGTTCAATGAGAGGGTGATATCGGTTTCGGCGGTTTTTCTGCTGATCGAAGCTGTTCTCATGCGTCAGCCTCCTTTTTGCTGAGAATGCCGGACAATGCGGCAAGGAGTGC
>JAFQLN010000116.1 GCA_017414585.1 Clostridia bacterium
TAATTCTGGATTAATCGCGATATTAGTTACTTGAGTGTAAAAATCACTTGCTTTATCATATATAGAAGAATTCTCTTCGAATCTTTTATATGCTTTTTCCACATTACCATTTTCTTCTACTATAAATTTATTTTTAGCAATTTCTTTTCTAAGTTCTAATTCTTCATTGTCATAATTATATTAACTTATCTCTTCATCCCCCTTCGTTATCATATCAGCTTTTGAATATGGCTACGCACCCAAACGTGCGCCAGTCTAAAGTTTTTTGCGGAGCTTTTTTTCAAAAAAGCGACCGTTCCCCCCGTCTCCCCCTTTTACAACACAAGCAAAACAATATTTTTTGGAGCAAATACACATGGATAATAATCAGAATCAGGAAATCATGCAGGCGCAGGTCTATGATGAGAATCAGATACAGGTTCTTGAGGGACTGGAGGCTGTGCGGAAGAGGCCGGGTATGTATATCGGTACGACGTCGCAGGGCGGGCTGCATCATCTCGTATATGAGATTGTGGACAACTCGATAGACGAGGCGATGGCAGGGCGGTGCGACTGCATTGAAGTTGTGCTGCATCCGGACGGATCGGTTTCGGTGCAGGATAACGGGCATGGTGTACCGTCGAAGATCCAGCAGCAGACGGGGCGTCCGGCACTGGAGGTTGTATTTACCGTACTGCACGCGGGCGGTAAGTTCGGCGGACAGGGATATAAGATTTCCGGCGGTCTGCACGGCGTGGGCGCGTCCGTTGTCAATGCGCTGTCCGAATGGATGGAAGTCGATAACTGCTACGAAGGCAAACGGTATACCATGCGGTTTGAACGCGGCGCGATTACCAGACCTTTCGCGTGCATCGGCGACACCGATAAGCACGGACTGTATGTCCGCTTCAAACCCGACGCGGAAATTTTCACCGATACCACAGTGTTCGACCGCGATACCCTCCTTGTGCGCCTGCGCGAACAAACCTTTTTAAACGCAGGCATACGCATCATCTTCCGCGATGAACGCAGACTCGACGAAAAGCGCGAGGAAGAACTCGATGAAGATATCCGCCGCCTGCTCGAAGCAGCTAAGGACGAACAGTCAGCATCCGCCGCAGTACCCGACGACGAACAGAATATCGAAGAACAGCTCTCCGAAGAAGAACTTGCCGGCATGACGGGCGCGGAAAAAGCCAAAACCGCCCTCGCCGGTGACGATAACGCCAACCCCGCTGAAAAACGCGAGAAAAACGGCATCGTTGAGTATAACCTCAAACATGACGGCGGTATTAAGCAGTTCGTCGAATATATGAATAAGAAAAAACACGTCGAAGTCATCCACCCCGACGTCATCTATATGAAAGCCGAAAAAGGCGATATCACCGCTGAAGTTGCCATGCAGTATAACGACAGCTATAACGATATGATCGTTACCTTCGCTAATAATATGGCAACTACCGACGGAGGTACCCACGAAACCGGCTTCAAAACCGCTATCACCAAAGTCCTCAATGACTACGCGCGCAAAAACGGGATGCTCAAACAGTCCGATAAAAACCTCTCCGGCGATGACGCAAGAGAAGGGCTGACCGCTGTCGTCTCCGTCAAACTCCCCGATGCACAGTTTGAAAGCCAGACCAAGGCAAAACTCGGCAACTCCGAAATCCGCCCCATCGTCGATCAGATCGTCACCGAAAAGCTCGGCGAATACTTTGAGGAAAACCCGACCGTTGCCAAAGCTGTCGTCGAAAAATCCCTCGTCGCACAACGCGCCAGAGAAGAAGCACGCAAAGCACGCGAAATGTCCCGTAAATCCGTTTTGCAGAAAGGCTCTGCCCTCCCTGGCAAACTCGCGGACTGCCAGGATAAGCGCGTGGAACTCACCGAACTGTTCCTCGTGGAAGGGGACTCCGCAGGCGGTTCCGCTAAAACCGGACGTGACTCGCGGTTCCAGGCTATCCTGCCCCTCAGAGGCAAAGTCCTCAACGTGGAAAAAACGCGCGTCGATAAAGTCTACTCCAACCTCTCCCTCATCCCCATCATACAGGCGCTCGGATGCGGGATCGGCTCGGAATTCGATATGTCCCGCCTCCGCTACGGCAAAATCGTCATTATGGCGGATGCCGACGTCGACGGTTCCCATATCCGCGTGCTCCTCTTAACCTTCTTCTTCCGCTTCATGCGCCCCCTCATCGAAGAAGGGCATATCTTCCTCGCACAGCCCCCGCTCTATAAACTCTCCAAAGGCAAACAGGTGCGCTATGCGTACTCCGATGAAGAACGCGACCGCATTTTCGAGGAAATGGGCGGCGGCAATAATATCGTGACCAACCGCTATAAAGGTCTCGGTGAAATGAACCCCGATCAGCTGCGCGAAACGACCATGGACCCGAATACGAGAACGCTGCTCAAAGTCGAAATCGAAGACGCGATGCTCTGCGATGAAATTTTCTCCGTCCTCATGGGCGATAAAGTCGAACCCAGACGCGAATTCATCGAAGCCAACGCCAAGTACGCGGAAAATTTGGATATTTAAAACATGAAAACCATCCTCACCCTCACCCTTTCCCCAGCAATTGATATCGAGTACCATACCGATGAAGTCAATCCTGCGGGTCTGAACAGAACTTCTTCCCATACCGTCACAGCAGGCGGCAAGGGAATCAACGTCTCCCGTGTAATCGGACGCTGCCTCAACAGACGTATCCGGCTGCCGGAGGAAGTGCGGCTTGTAACCGTTGCTCCGGCGGGCGGTGCTATGGGACGGCTGCTCTGCGATATCCTTGACAGCGAAGGCATCGCGCTGACCGCTGTGGAAATCGAAGAAAATACCCGCACCAACGTCTCCCTGATCGCACGGGACGGCGGGGAGATCGAAATCAACGCGCCCGGTACGCCCGTCGGGGATAAACTCGGGGAGATTGAAAAAATCGTCCTCGATTCCGTCGGCGAAGGCGATGTCGCTGTGATCGCCGGAAGCTGTCCTTCGGATGTGCCGAAATCCTATCCGGCAGAGCTGTGCGCGAAAATCAAGGCGAAAGGTGCGTACTGCATCCTCGACTGCGACGGAGAAGCACTGAAAATCGCCGTGAACGCCGACTGTGTGCCCGATCTGATCAAGCCGAACGCACAGGAGCTGTCGGGGCTTGTAGGAAAAACGCTCGTTACCACACAGGAACTTGCCGCCGCAGCTGAATCGCTGGCTGTGCCCGTGGTCATCACGACGATGGCAGGGGACGGAGCGATGATCACCCGCGAGGTGAACGACTACCGTGCGACGACGCTCGTGCCCACGGAAAAGATGTCCGTTGTCCGGCTCAAAGGAGCGGGAGACACGTTCCTCGGTGCGTTTGTATATGCGAAATATGCCGCCGCCATGACGGACATCGAAGCGATGAGCTTTGCGTCCGATCTTGCCGGACATTACGTAGCCGGCGAATAAATCCGCACCAAACTTTGGAGCAGACGGGCGAAGCCACGTCGCGCTGTAATGATGTTTGGTCTGCACCAAACTTGGGAGCTGACGACGAAGTTCGTCGCGCTGTAGGGACGAAAGATTTGCAATCTTTCAGGAGCAGACGGGCGAAGCCTCGTCGCGCTGTAGGATGAACGGTTTAAACCGTTCGGAAAGAGAAGGAAGAAAATGCTGACGCATTTTCAAAAAGTAATGCCACTGCGCGTGGCGGGCGGTCTTCGCAGACA
>JAFQLN010000117.1 GCA_017414585.1 Clostridia bacterium
CTTTACGGCATCGTGCGCCATCCGATGTATGCGGCAACGGTGATGCTGTTTCTGGCGATTCCGCTTGTGCTCGGATCATGGATTGCGCTTATTCCGCTTCTCGTTTACCCGCTTCTCATGGGGGTGCGGATTCTGAACGAAGAAAAGGTGCTTGAAGAGGGGCTGGAAGGGTATGCAGACTATAAAAAACGTGTGAAATGGCGGATGATTCCGTTTATCTGGTGAAAAAATGAAAGAGATACCTCCCATTTATCCGGGAAGTATCTCTTTTTCGTTTCGGATATCAGAACGCCCAGGTACCGTTTTTGAAGATCGGGGTTGCTTCGCCGTTTTTGTAGCCGGTGATTTCCATATCGTCCGCACCGATCATGAAGTCCACATGGATCATGCTTTCGTTGATGCCGAGCGCGCGGCATTCTTCGTTCGTCTTTTCAAGATGACCTTCGATGCAGTCGTTGAATCCCGCGCCGAGTGCGACATGACAGCTTGCATTTTCATCAAACAGCGTTTCATAGAAGAGGATGCCGCTTTCGTTGATCGGACTGTCCTTCGGAATCAGTGCCAGTTCACCCAGCTTCTTTGCACCTTCGTCCATGGAAAGCATCTTGTCGAGCAGATCCTTGCCTTTTTCGGCATCCCACTGTACCGCACAGCCGTTTTCAAAGCGGATCCAGAAATTCTCGATCATCTGACCCTGATAGGAAAGGGGCTTTGTCGAAACGAGCTTGCCTTCCGCCTTGCCTGCCATCGGTGAGGTGAAAATTTCTTCTGTCGGGAGATTCGGATTGAAGTAGATGCCCTGCTTGGTGGTTTCGCCGCCGCCGCACCACTGTCCTTCGGGAATCAGATCCGCGCGGAAATCGGTGCCGTTTGCGCTCTTGTAGGTGAGATAGTCAAACTTCTTTTCGTTGAGCCATGCGCATCTCTGGCGGAAGTTTTCGTTGTGCTCTGCCCATGCCACTACCGGATCGTTGTCCGCGTCGTCGGATACATGAACGGAGGAGAGGATTGCCTTCCACAGTGCTTCGACAGCCTGACTCTTGGACAGAGCGGGGAAAACCTTCTTTGCCCATGCCGCGGAAGGAACGGCTGCAATGGTCCACTGGTGCTTGGATTCGATTGCGTCGCGGTACGGCTTGATGATCGGATAGGTTGCGATGGAAGCCTTCTGTACCTTTTCCATGTTCAGACCCTTCAGACCGTCCGGATCATCGGAAGCGATGTGGATGCGGCAGGGATATTCCTGTGCCATGAGCTTGAGCTTTTCTTCTTTCCATGCGGGAACTTTGGAAAGCGTTTTCAGACTCTGGTGACGGTATGCGAGCTTGGTGATGGGCTGGTACGACCATTCCATATCGACACGGCTTGCACCTGCACGGTAGCATTCTTCGGCAACCATGGCTGCGAATTCATGCTGGTCAACGGAGACATAAAGAAGCACCGGCTGACCCTTCTGCACATTGGCACCGACTTTTACGATCAGCTTGGCATATTTGCGGAGTGTTGTTTTTTTCATTTTGTACGATACTGCCTTTCCGATTTGTTTTCAGCATATAGTATACCACAAATAACGGTACAATGTAAAGATATTCCGGGAAACTTCCTTTTCAATCGCAGATTCGGAACTTTATGACTTTTATTTCCGTCAAATTATATCATCGCTTACGGAGGATATGGAATATGAAAAAGACTTTGCTGCTGTTAGCCGCGTTTCTCCTTCTTGCGTCCTGCGGGAAAAATGCACAGGAAGAGATGGGGAGTCTGTCACGGCAGAATGAGAAAGACGGAGAAGAAATACACTGTCCCGAATCACTCGATATTGGTGCATTTGATCTGTCCGGGGTGAAAAGTGTGCGCATTGCCAGCGGATATACCGGTGCTGATCTGCTTGTGACGGGTGCGGAGGACATTGCCGCGATCATAGAAAAAGCATCCGTTCTGTCGGGGAGCGATCCGATCAGTTCCCGGGGGTATTACGGATGGTCTTACGGACTGGATTTTTATGAAACAGAGAATCCCGCGGAGGATGAAGAACCGATGCTGCGTTTCGCAATGTTCGACTGCAGCAGTGAAACGACCTATCTGACATACGGGACTTTTGAAATCAACAACGGACACAGATACTCTGCGATGTATCTGACGGATGCCGCGCTGACGGAAGAAATGGAGATTCTCTGTGCCTCTCTGATCGGGGAAGAATCGTTCTATTCTCACTAAAATCGCTGTGCAGAATGGTTTTCTGTAGGATTATATGGCTGTATTCCACGGTGAAATTCTTGCAAAATCGGAAAAAATGTGCTATAGTGTAGTTGAAAAATCATTACGGAGGTTTACGATGAAAGAAGTACATCTGATATGCAACGCGCATCTCGACCCGATCTGGCAGTGGGAATGGGAAGAAGGAGCCGCAGCCGCTCTGTCCACATTCCGCACGGCAGCCGATCTCGCGGGAGAATTCGACTACATCTTCTGCCATAATGAAGTTACGCTGTATAAATATATTGAAGAATACGCACCCGATCTGTTTGCGCGGATCAAAAAGCTGATTCGTGAGGGAAAATGGCACATCATGGGCGGATGGTATCTCCAGCCCGACTGCAATATGCCCTGCGGCGAGAGCTTTGTGCGCCAGATTCTTGTCGGACGGAAGTATTTTATGGAAAAGTTCGGTACTGCTCCGACAACGGCGATCAATTTCGATGCATTCGGACATACGCGCGGACTGGTGCAGATTCTCGCAAAATGCGGGCAGGACAGCCTGATCCTCTCCCGCCCCGGCAGCGATCCGATTCCGTCGAACCAGTTTATATGGGAGGGCTTTGACGGCAGCCGCATCAAGGTCTGTGCAGCCGGCGGGTACAATTCCCCTCTCGGCGGTGCGGCAGGTTCAATTGTCGCAAAGGCAAACAATCAGCCGCAGGATGTGGTCTGTGCGCTCTGGGGCGTCGGCAACCATGGCGGCGGTCCGTCCAGAAAGGACCTTGCCGACATTCAGAAGCTCATCGAAGAAGGCGAGATGAAAATTCTCCACTCCACGCCCGAAACCTTCTTTGCGCGGATCAGCCCGAAAGCGATTCACGCAAAATCCCTTCGCACCGTTATGCCCGGATGCTACACGACGATGTCCCGCATCAAGCAGAAGCACGCAGAACTGGAAAATACCCTGTGGATGGTAGAAAAACTCTGTTCCGCTGCTGCTCTGCGCGGACTGATCGAGTATCCCGAAAAGGAACTGGATACCGCTGTCGAAGATCTGCTCAACGCGCAGTTCCATGACGTTCTGCCCGGTTCGTCGGTGCAGGCGGGGGAAGAAAAC
>JAFQLN010000118.1 GCA_017414585.1 Clostridia bacterium
AGAAAGAATTTTCTTCATCTTTTTCTGTGCTCCTTATAAAAATGAATAATTGTTTTTAGGGACAGGTGCGCCAATCCGTACCCTTCCCTGTGCCTATATATTACCACATCGTGGTTTTTGTTGCAAGATATTTCCTCAAGGTGTAATATAAGTGAAATATTAAACGGGAATAAATATTGCCGTTCAATCCCGTTTGTGTCTGTATTTTATTGGGTATACAAGATATGGTAGTGCAGCTTTTCAATCCTCCGGCACCCGTGCAACACGCTGTGTGATGCCGCAGACGATTTCGTAATGAATCGTATCCCCGCGGCGTGCGAGACCGGCGATCATCGTTCCGTCGTCCCCGCCGAAGAGGATCACGCGGTCGCCCGTATCAATATCGGCAAAGTCCGTGACGTCCGCCATGAACTGATCCATGCAGATGCGTCCGATCACGCGCACTTCATGTCCGCGGATTTTCACCGTGCATCCGGCAAAGCGGCGCTCGAATCCGTCCCCGTACCCTGCCGCCACGGTTGCGATGTTCATATCGCGTTCTGCGGTGAACGTCCCTCCGTAGCCGACCGATTCGCCTTTTTTCACACGGTGGATCTGTACGACAGTGGATGAAAAGGTCATGACGGGCGCAAAGCGGGGGTCGATCGTTCCGTCCGGCATGAGTCCGTACAGTGCAATCCCGGCACGCACGGCGTCACATCGCACGCCCGGCAGTCCCAGAGCGGCAGCGGAATTGGCGGCATGGCGCACGCCGCAGTCCACGCCTCTGTGTTCGAGCAGATCGAGTGCGCGTTCCCAGCGTGCTGTCTGCTTTGCGGTCAGGCTGTCCGGTGCGGGAGAAGATGCATCGGCGAGGTCGTCATCCGCGGCGGCAAAGTGGGTGAAGATGCCCTCCGGACGGAGATTTTTATCCCCGGCAAGTGCGGCGATCTGTTCGACGGTTTCGGCGATGCTGTCCTCGTCTGCGGCAAATCCGACGCGGTTCATGCCGGTATCGAGCTTGACATGGATGCGCAGGGCATGGGCGGTGCCGTTTTCTTCATTATATACAGAGACCGCATCGGAGAGCAGGCGTGCGTTTTCGGCACAGACCACGGCGCAGATAATATCGTTTTCGAGCAGAAACGCGATGTTGTCCGGGTCGGCACGTCCGAGGATGAGGATATCGGGGTGTCTGCCGAGGCGGTTTTCCAGCGCACGCAGTTCGACCGCTTCCTCCTCGGACGACACGGCGAAGAAGGAGCATCCCGCATCGCCCAGCACAGCGGACACAAGGTCGATTCCGTGTCCGTAGGCGTTTGCCTTGACGACAGCGATCATGCGCACGGCAGGATTTTCGCTCTTTGCGATCTGTTCGATGGTACGGTAATTGTTCACAAGCGCGGTACGGTTTATGTACGCGGTATTTTTATGTTTCATGAGGGACCTTCTGAGGTGGGATTTTGTGGGATATAGTTCTGCACGGTCACTGTGCGCATCTCCCCGTTCACGGCGGGACACTCCACGGCGCAGGGCAGGAGATTTTCATCGAGGGTCAGCGTTCCCTGCGGGAGGGAGAGGATGGTTCTGTCTCCGTCTTCGGAACGCACCGGCACCGGGGACTCGGCAAGGGGAGCATAGAGCACATCGAGAAAGGCAGTCAGTCCGGCGGCGGCGTTCGGGGAAAGGGGGATGCTTGTTCCGTCGGCTGTGATGACGGTACAGGAGGCGGGCGAGACAAATACGGCGATTCCCTGCGAGCGTTCGGGGGAAACGATGGTCAAGGTGACCGCATCTCCCTGCCGCACGGCATCGCACAGGACTTCGGTGCTGCCGGAAGAAAACACTGCCGTGAAGCGCGCGTCTTTGTCCCTGTAAGCAAGCAGACTGTCCGGCGTACAGGAAGCAAGCAGAACAGTCAGCAGAAGAAGCGCGGCGGATTTTTTCAGAAAAAGCTCTAATAGTGACATATACCGCTCCGTTGAATGATTGTCCCGGGAATCCGGGCACTTCATTCTACGCAGCGGTACGGAAAAATATGCGTATAATCAGTAGCGCATGGTGGTGACGACGGTTCCCTTGGAATTGTAGAACTTCATCACCTTGAGCATCTTGTTGATCGCTTCAAAGTAGACAACCGTGGTCTTGCCTTCCTTTTCGAGACGTGCGAAATAGGAGTCGGTGCTCTTGGAGTTTCCTCTGCAGTCGAGGATGGTATCCGCATTTGCCCACTGATCCTTGTATTCGTCGGTCATGGGTGCGATGAGGGAGAATTCGGAAACGAGGTTTTCAAAAACGACCGTTCCCTTGCCGCTTCCGTTGAGCTCCTGAATCTTGAGCTTGGCATTGACGACTTCGTACTTGCGTTCTTCCTTGACGAGACGCCAGGTGAACCAGACAAGTGCGACGAGCAGAACGAACAGAACCCCGCCCCAGACAGCGGCACCGCCCTGTGTAAGTGCGATGAGGATTACGATAACTGCAAGTGCGAGCAGATAGATGCCGATGAGCACGATGCGTTTTCTCAGGTTTTTGCCTTCCGGCTTTTTTTCCACGGTATATTCCGCGTAGTTGATGGATTCATCCATGAATAAAGTCCTCCGTAATCAGATTGATTCAATATACAGTATAACATAAAGTCATCCGCTTTTCAATGGGGATGGAAGAAAAAACCGCAGTGCATTTACTTTTATGTTGAATGAAGTATTTAAGTCTAACGAGAAGTCTGTCAGGTGTCCGTTCGGTCTGCACCAAAGCCTTCCCCCTTGTGGGGAAGGTGGCGAAATTTCGCATTGAAAATGCGGAATTTTGACGGATGAGGGTGAAGACGTGAAAATTCGACCAGACTGTATGGGTATAGAATATCAGTCTGTATGGGTATAGAATACCTGTCAACACGGGCTAGAATACCTGTCAACACGGGCTTAGAATACCTGTCAACACGGGCTAGAATACCAAATCACCTGTTTTCACCCTCATCCGTCACTTCGTGACACCTTCCCCACAAGGGGGAAGGCTTTGGTGCTGACCGGACGAACAGCCGACAGACATCCCGTAATATTCAAATTTTCCATTATATAAAGACTGTCGCCAAGAAAACCGTTCACCAGATCGGATGCGAGGCGAGAAACTGCGCGTAGGTCACCATCGGGAAAATCGAAAGCGTACAGAAAACCGTGGACGAGCCGACCAGTTCCGCTGCGTATCCGGGAGAAATCTGGTACAGTTCCCCGAACATGGTCACAACAGCCGGACAGGGCATGGCCGCCATGATCGTTCCGAAGACAATCATGTACTCCGGCAGACCGAGCAGCCACATGGCAGTCGCGGCGCACAGCGGCATCAAGAGGAGCTTCACCACATTGACAAGGTAGACGTTTTTGCTTGTAAACATCGTCTTCAGACTGCGCCTTGCGATATTCGCGCCGGATATGATGATCGAAATCGGCGTGCAGATTGCGGCGAGGTATGACGAAAGCTGCAGCACGGGTGCGGGCAGGGGAATCTGGGAGGCGTAGAGCACGAATCCGATCAGGCACGGCATGGTTCCGAAGTTGAAGAGGATGCTTTTCGGCGTGATTTTGATATCGGGACGCTTGCGCGCGAGGATGAGAATCCCCCATGTCCACACGAACAGGTGGAAGGACACGATATAGAACGCGCCGTAGAACAGTCCTTCTTTTCCGTACAGGCTTTCGACAATCGGGAAGCCGACAAAGCCGCAGTTGGCGAAAAACATGGCGTATTCCGACAGCTTCTGCTCGTCAAAATTGCGGATTCTTCTGGAGCAGAGGAAGGCAATAACTGCCATGAATGCGTGCAGGCAGAGTCCGAGCAGGAGAATTTTCAGTCCGGTTTTCAGGTTTTCCGCGGAATACTCCTGCGAAATCAGCGAATTGATGATCAGAAACGGCTGACCGATTTTCACAATCAGCTTCGACAGCCGTTCGGTAGAGACAGCGTCCACATAGCCGATCTTCCCGGCGGCGTATCCGATCACGAGAAGCAGGGCTAAGGTGACGATGGCTGACAGCAATGAAGTAAGAGACATAATACCTCCGGCAGAACGGGGGAGCAGAAGCACCGGGTTATTTTTTCACGTTCTCCCCGTCCTCGTAATATTCAAAATAACGGTTTCTGCGTGCCGCCTGTTCCTGTTTATGCTTTCGGTTCAGCACAAGGATAACGGCTGCGCCCGCCGACGGAATCAGCACAATCAGAGCGGCAAGGAGCACGGGCAGGAAAGGAATGGCATCGGGATGCGCTTTGGTTTCCGTATGCTCATGTCCGCAGACGGTGCACCGGACGACCCGTTCCAGCCGGTTTTCCGACACGGTTTCAAAGTCATGCGGCAGAGTAGCACGCGTTTGTGTGATCACGTGCCCGCAGCGGCTGCACTTGCCTTTATAGAATCCCGCCGCCGCACAGGTAGACGCGACGTTCATCTGCTGCACGTAATCATGACCGGGAGCGGGGAGGATTTCTTCGACGGCGTACCCGCAGAGGGAGCAGGTTTCCGTTGTCCGTCCCGCCTGTGTGCACGTGGGTTCGGCAGTTTCCCTGACGAAAGTATGCGGGCAGGAAGAGATGATTTCGGTTTTCTCTTCTCCGCAGGCGGCACAGCGGTACCGGACATATCCGTCCTCGAGGGGGGTGGGTTCGACCGACTCGGTTTGTGTCCACGCATGACCGGGAGCGGGGATCGTTTCTTCATAGGATGCCATGCAGACGGAGCAGGTATGCACGGTTTTTCCGGCTTCAGTACAGGTCGGGCTGACCGTTTCGGTTACGGCATAGGTATGCGCTTCGCCGGGTGTGGTGGTGGAAACAGTATTCCAGCAGGTTCTGCACACTTCGGTATGCACGCCGTCCGTCCCGTGTCCCGCCGCTCTGTCTTCGGTGACGATATAATCATGACCGGGCGCGGTGAAGGTTTCGTGGTATGTATGCACTTCGCAGGCATAACCCTTATCGTTAAGGTTATAGGCGATCTGGCAGGTATAGTCCGCAAAGCCGTCCTCGGTACAGGTTGCGGCAGCGGAGGCTGTTCTGCGCCAGTAATGCGCGTCGGGTGCGGGAGCGAGTTTTTCCGTTTCGGTTTTGATGCCGCAGACGGTACAGCGCCGGGAGGAAGTGCCGGTCAGGGTACAGTTGGAGGGGAAGTCGATCTCTCTTTCCCCGAAGGTATGGGTATGGTCCGTATAATATTCGACAATGGCATCCGCCTGTGCTTTTGCCATGGCGCGGAGGTTTTTATCCTGATCAATCACGCCGGCTTCATTTTTATTGGAAAGGTAGCCGTGTTCGACGATAACGGAGGGGATGCCGAACTTGGACGACCATGTATTGATGGAATAGTAGTCGCTTTTTTTGCCGAGCTGCCATGCGCCGGGCATATCCCACTGTTTTTCATCGTTCCAGTAGTACACGCCGAGGGAATCGCCGGTATCTTCGACGTATTCAATGTCCCCGCGTGCAATCGGAACGGCGTCGGAGATGGCGTCGAGCAGTTTTCCCGCCAGTTCTCCCGCGTCGAAGCGTTCGATGACGGAGCAGTACGCCATATTTCCGTGGACGTAGGATGCGCTGCTGGAGTTGCAGTGGAGAGAGATGAGTACATCCGCGTTTGCTTCGGCTGCCGTAAGGACGCGCGGGAGGAATTTGAGGTAGGTATCGTCGGTGCGCGTCATGACGACATGGAAGCGGTCATCAGCGGACAGTTCTTCGGCGAGGTATGCCGCGATGAGCAGGTTATATTCTTTTTCGGTTCGGATTCCGGCATCGGTACCGCCGTCATGACCGCCGTGACCTGCATCGAGGACGACAACGATTTTTCCGTCCGGGGTTTGTGCCGACACAGTGACAGAAAGCACGGCGAAAAGGCAGAGGACGAACAGGAGAAGGACGGTACGCATCCGTATTTTACGCTGCATGGGCAAACAACACTCCATTTTAGAATATACTTCTATATTATACGGCGATTTGCGTCAAATTGCAAGGGCACACGGCGAATTTTGTGTCAGCAGCAGCATTGGATTGTCTGATATAGTAAATTTGAAGTTATTGCATTGGGGACAGGTGAAGAAATATCCAAAATCCGGTAGGGGAGGGG